>DAIDIA010000183.1 GCA_027459565.1 Acidimicrobiaceae bacterium
TCACCGCGGTGATCCTCGACCGGCCCCGCCATCAGGGTCTCATCGACGACGTCCGCAGTGCGGGCGCGCGCATCAGGTTGATCTCCGACGGCGACGTCGCGGGTGCGATCGCCACCGCTTGGCCCGAGACCGACGCGGATGTCCTCTTCGGGATTGGCGGAACCCCGGAGGGGGTGATCGCCGCGGCAGCACTCGCGGGAATGGGAGGTGAGATCCAGGGCCGGCTCTATCCGCGTGATGAGACCGAACGCAGCCAGGCAGTGGCGCTCGGATACAACCTCGACCAGGTGCTGATCACCGAGGACCTCTGCGGAGGAGAGCACAGCTTCTTTGCGGCTACTGGCATCACCGACGGCGAACTGCTGCGCGGTGTGCGCTACTCCGAGCACGGAGCGCGAACGCAGTCGCTCGTCGTACGTTCAGCGACCGGGACGGTGCGATTCGTCGATACCTACCACCAGTTCGGAAAGCACCGGTAGCACCTCGGGCCAAGCCGTTTAAGGCGAAATTGCGGGACCTGCACCACCCGGAGGCGGCGCGAACGATGGCTCACCGGTGCTCACCAATACCCCGGCACATTCGCCGTTGCTCCGCCCGCACACCTCGTGCAGCTCGCGAATCTCGATCGTGAATCGCCGAAATGTGGATGCCAACCTCGCGCAAAGCCCTACAGAGGCCCCTTAGGCCTCGTCTCCGACCTCATCACGTTTCAGCCGCACCTTCTCCCAGATCCGGTCGACAAGCTCTTGAAATTCCGGCTCGCGCTTGAGGTGCAGCTTTCGCGGACGTTCGAACGGGATCTTCACCTCGTCGATCAGTATTGAGGCGGGACCTGCTGACATCACCAGCACGCGGTCGGCCAGATAGACCGCCTCATCGATCTGGTGGGTGATGAAGAGCCCTGATTTCCCGGCAAGCATCCAGATCTTCATCAGCTCTTCTTGCATCTCCTCGCGAGTCTGAGCGTCAAGCGAGGCGAATGGTTCATCGAGGAGAAGCACGTCAGGGTCTCGAACAAGTGCCCTGGCGAGATTGACGCGCTGTTGCATTCCGCCGGAAAGCTCATGCGGATATCGACTCGCGAAATCCACGAGACCCACCATCTTCAGCATCGCCATCGCGCGCTCCTCGCGTTCGCGCTTGGGAACCCTCGCGATCGTCAGGCTGATCGCAACATTCTCAAGCACGCTCTTCCACGGCAAGAGGAGCGCGCGCTGGAACACCACCCCGAGATGTGGAGAGGGGCTCTTGACACGTTCCCGAGTCACATAAATTGAACCTGCAGCGTAAGGGACGAGTCCTGATATGGCCCCGACGAGGCTCGACTTGCCACAGCCGCTTGGACCCACGACGGCAACAAGCTCGCCTTTTCGGACGTCGAAACTCACGCTCTTCACCGCGACAAACGGCTCGATTTGACCCTTGATGTGATACTTGATACCGAGACGGCGAACCGCTACCGGTAGATCCTCGACCGTCGACACCGTCATTTGTTTCTCAGCTTCATTTCCTCGCATCTCTCAGAACTCGGACCGCCATTCAAATGCGTCATGGTCGCCAGCGATCGAGTCGCCGCTCGATCAGCCTCACCGCGCTCATCAAGATGAGTGCTGCGATGGCAATGGTGAATATGCCGACAAAGAGCAGATCGGTCTGAAAGTTGTTGCTCGCGCTCTCAATGAGGAAGCCGACTCCTCTGGTTGACGCAATCAACTCCGCAACTACCATTCCCAAGAGCGCGTTGCCGATGGCAAGACGGATTCCCGCGACGATGCTGGGAACCGACGAGGGAAGCATGATCTTGGTAACAACGAACCACCGGTTCGCCCCGAACAGGCGCGACATCCCCACGAGTTCTTGATCGACACTGCGCAGGCCGGCCGCGGTGTTCAAGATGATGGGAAAGACCGCATTCAAAAAGATCACGGCGATCTTTGACTCCATGCCGATGCCGAACCAGATCACGAACAATGGTGCGAGCGCGATCCTTGGCATCGAATACAGGAGATTGATGAAGGGATCAAAGGCAGCTTCCATGAGCTTGTTGGTCCCTATCGCAACGCCGAGCACGATGCCGACAACAAGCGACACCAGGAAGCCGTAGAGAATCTCGAGACCACTGGCCGAAAGGTCTGAAAGCGCATGCGATGACGTGTAGTAGGCGCGACCTGCGGTGATCACACCCCACGGACTGCTTGAAACCGATGCCTGCACGATATTCAGGGATGCGAAGATCTGCCAAGCCGCGAGCACCAACAGGACGCTCGCGGTTCCAATGACTCGCCTCCCGACCCGGCTCTGCGCCCAGGTGCCGAACCTCGCACGGCGCGACAGGGTGTGGTTCTCCTCCTCCATCGAATAGAAGTCGTCCTCGATATCGAAGCTCAGCGCGGGCACGTCAGCGCCAGACGGGAAAGGAATATAAGACACTTTTCAACCACCCTTTCCAGCTGGCGCTGACGAATATGCCCGACGGTCGAGGACTTCAAACTGCAATGGAGAGCCTCAGCCAAACAATGCCTTGTTGTCCACGACGTCCTTGTACTTCGCCGAGGACGCGGCGGGAATCACGGCGGCGATGTTGTTGAGGTCGTAGCGCACCTCGGTCAGGGAGACCGGCTTCAAGAAGGTGTACTGCTTTTGCAGGTTGTAGCTGAGCTGGGCCTTCCCCTGGTCCATATTCAGAGTTGTCTCGAGCACCGGAAGAAGCGCCGAGACATTGCGGTTCGCCTCTTTCAGCGCAACGTGATACGCCAGGTTGAACTGTTTCAACAAGCGCGCGTGGTGTGCGACGAACGCGTTGTTCGCCCCGACGAGCGTGTAAAGACCTCGGCCGCCGGTGAGCTTGTTGAGACTTCCAATGACAACCAGTCCAGCAGCCTTGGCAATCGGAAGCGACGCCGGGACGGCGCCCGTGACATCGACAATTCCGTGCTCGACCGCGACGACACCCGACTGGGCGCCGAGAAAGTCAAAGCTCGCGGTGCCCTTTGCCGCGCGTACGAGACTCTGCTCGACATCGGTCACAAGCGAACCCGGCGTGCTCGTGCCGATCACCTTCCCATTGAGTTCGGTCATATCGCTGATCTTGGTGATCTGCCCGAGATTCTCCGAGGGTCGGGCGACAAGCCACACCGGCACCTGGGCGTAGGTTCCCACTGCCTTGACCGCGTGCGTTGTCACGGCCTCGTTCAGCGTTCCCGTACCGTCGAAGAGTATGTCGATGCTCCCCGTGTACAGTGCGGCGACGCCAGCGGAGGGGGTGAGATCCGTCGTGTTGATCGTGATCCCGTACCTTTGGAAGATGCCCTTTGCAATGCCGTAGTACAGCGGATAGCCATCGGTCTCCAATGGGAACCCGACGCCGATGTTGATCGTGCCGACCACCTTTGTCGATTTCTTGGCTGAAGCGCTCGCGGGACCCGCTACAAAAGCGAGAACCGAGGCCAGAGCAAGCAGTACTCCGATGGAACGTCGACGCATACTTGGGATTTTCATGATGCCCTCTAGTTTCCTTTCATTAGAGACTTGGACTCGCGGGATGGATCATTAAAAGAGACAGCCACCGGACTCGGGGCCGAGGATCTCGGGCACCGGTCAGGCAATCGGGTGACGCTCGAGAGCGGTGGGGGCATGGCTCTTCGCGCCATCCGGTGCCCATGCATTGCAGAGAGACGGCTCTAGGAGAACGAGCGAGCGCCAACCGGCTCGTTCGGCCCCACGCTCGCCCGCTGACCGCGCCGTCGCTGGTCGCCGTAGTCCTTGACTCCCGAATGGAGTGTCGTGCGATGATCCCAAAAGGCGATGTCGCCGACCGACCACCTCCAGCGGATCACGTACTCGGGACGAAGCTGGTGCCGGAAGAGAAGCCCCAAAATCGCCTCGCTCTCCCACCGGCTCAAACCAAGGATGCGCTCAGTGTGCTGCTCACTCACCCAGTAGTTCTTCTGTCCAGTCTCGGGGATGACGCGCACCATCGGATGCGAGTTGGGCTTCATGAAATCGCGCAGCGCGACGAGCTTCTCGGGGGTGAGGTCCTCTCCGTATTGCGCCTTGTGCGAGGCCGCAAGATCCGCGTCAGAAAGGTAGTAGTTCGGCATGACGTAGCTTGCCTCGAGCGACTCGACCAGATCCTTGATCGGTTGGCTCAGCGTCGCATAGCTCGATACGAGATCCGCCCACATTGTGTCACCACCGAGATCCGGGAGTTCAAGCATCTGCAACATCGAGAATGACGGGCCCTCGCGCCCGTACATGATGTCGGCGTGGAAGTGGGGAACGACGGTGACCGTCGACAGCCCGCCCTCCTCGTAGTCGCGGGTGAATCGTCCGGCGCGACCCTCGTAGGGCGCTCCGAAATTTC
>DAIDIA010000184.1 GCA_027459565.1 Acidimicrobiaceae bacterium
GGCCATGGTCAGGATCGTAACGGCTCCACGGTGCCAACCTCATAGCGCAAGAGCTCGCGCGACCGTGGCACCACCCCCACAGATCCCGACTTTGCCGGTGGTCGACGTTCGAGGTGGGCGTCGAGCAGCTCCCCGGACTCCCAGACCTCGAAGACCCGCACCCTCGAGGCGTCCGAGCTGTCTGCACTGAACGTGTACTCAATACAGCCGACCTCCGTGCGCGACCGGACGATCGCGTCTTGACGCGAGACGAGAAATGCCTCTCGCAGCGCAGGATCCACCTCGATATAGCCAGCGACGATAACCACGGATGCCTCGATTCTCAGTCTTCGCACAGCAGGCGTGCCGCGCCCGATTGCAGTCTGCCGACAACATAGTCAACAATCACCAGAGGGCATTGAGAAACCTGACGCCGTGAAGTCATTCGCGCGCGATTGTGAAGTAGCGTGTGATCAATCGGTGCGGTTCTGCAGGCACCCTGAATCAGGAGCTCGCATGACAGCCGCATCCCTCGCACCTCACCCGCTCGCGACTGTCATCGTGGATGCGGATGACGAGATCAGTCCCGATCCGTATGTCGAGTTCCGCTCGCCCGGTTCGCTGGCCCAGAAGATCGTCGTCAGCATTGTCGTATTCGGTCCCTTCGCGGGTCTCGTCGCTGCGGTCGTCAGCCTGTGGGGGTCCGGTCTGAAGCCCGTCGACGTGATCACGGGCTTGGTCTTCTACCTGATCTCCGGTCTCGGCGTGACCGTCGGATTCCACCGACTGCTCACCCATCGCAGCTTCGTGGCGAAACGCTGGTTGCGCATCGCACTCGCAATTGCGGGTTCGATGGCCGTTCAGGGATCTGCAACGAGCTGGGTGGCGCTGCATCGCCGCCACCACGTCTACTCCGACCGCGCGGGAGATCCACACTCGCCAAATCTCGGCGGTGTGACGCGCGTCGAGCGGTTCAAGGGATTCGTCCATGCGCACGCCGGATGGCTTTACACCGCTGAATCCGCGAACGCCGAACGCTGGGCGCCCGATCTCGTCATCGACAAGGACATCAGCAGGGTATCTGCGTACGCCCCTCTGTGGACGGTGCTCTCCTTTGCACTTCCTGCGCTGATCGGACTTGGCGTGACCGGAACCTTCGCCGGTGGATTCGAATGCTTCCTCTGGGCGTCGTTGGCACGAATCTTCGTTCTGCACCACGTCACATGGAGCACGAACTCCGTGTGCCACGTCTTTGGAAAACGGCCGTTCATGACCAAGGACCTCAGTCGGAACTTTGCGCCACTCGCCCTCTTGAGCTTCGGCGAGGCGTGGCACAACGGACACCACGCGTTCCCAAGCTCCGCACGACACGGCCTCGACGCCAACCAGTTCGATATCTCCGCACGCGTGATCAGGATCTTCGAATGGCTCGGGCTCGCTACAAACGTACGCTGGCCAGACCCGGCTCGTCTTGACATGCGACGCGATGCCGATCAGATGAAGCGACGATACGCAAACGCCTCATTGAAATAGGGCAGGCTGACGCGACCGTTCGATGGAACGAGCGCCTCGACCTCCTCGATCGCCAACTGCTGAACCTCGGGACGAAGCGTCGGGTACACCGACATCGAGCGCAGCCGGTCGACTACTCCTGATCTGTCAAGTTCATGGACATGGCCGAACCGGACCTCTTCGACAAATTCAAAGAGTGGGGATCGATCGATCACCGGCTTCCAGCGTCGATCTGGCGAGTGCGGAATCTCAGGGTCCTGGTGGCGCAGAAGAAACTGTTCGAGCATCGACTGGATCGGATGCGAGGTGTCCCGCTGGTTCCATACGAGGATCAGGAAGCGTCCGGGCTTCAGGACACGTGCAATCTCGTTCACCGTGGCGTCGCTGGCGAACCAGTGGAACGACTGCGCGCAGGTCAACAGGTCAGCGCTTGCGCTCGCGATCTCGAGACGCTCAGCAACTCCGCTGACCGCGGTGACCCCAGGGAGCGCCAAGGAGAGCTGGGCTCGCATGGGATCGACGGGCTCGACCGCAGTGACACGGAGTCCGAGGTCCACGAGAGATCGCGTGAACTTCCCCGTTCCTGCTCCAAGATCGACAACGACATCGCCAGCAGCAATTCCCGTAAGTCTTTGCATCCAGGCGATCATCGCCGCGGGGTAATCGGGTCTCCCCCTTGCATACGAGCCGGCGTTGTCGGCATAACCCTCGGCCTGCGCGTGAATGCCCATCGTGGTCGGCCCTCTCGGCGTATCTGCCTAACTCTGTGAACCGGCGACAAACATCTCCTCGACCGCGACCTGTCGCGAGAGGATCTTTTGCGCGTGCGCCTGGCGGATGATCGCCTCGAGCGTCGGACGATTCGCCTCGATCCCATAGGGCATCGGGTCATCACCGACATAGGAACGACGCGCGCTGAGTTCGCGCTCCTCGTCGTTGAGCTCAGTGCCGCTCGCAATGCGCTCCAGGAACGGATGCTTCGCCGCCACAAATGCGCGGTAGAGCGACGCGGCGAGAGCGGGGTGCTGCTCGATCAGGCTGTCTTTGATCACGAGTGTGTGGTTGATCGGGTAAATCCCGGTCTCCTCGACGAGCGCGCGTTCGACCTCCGAGCGGTCTTTGATCAGCGGCTCGATCGCCGGCGAGGAGCCCTGATAGATCCCGATTCCTCCCGCGAGCTCACCCGCTTCGAGCATCGCTCCAAGATCTGCTCCGGGGAGATACTCGACGTTCTCTGGAAGCACGCATTCCTTCACGTGCTCCTCGTCGGAGATGACCCATGTCACCTTGTCAAGATCCACTCCGTAGGTCTCGGCGAGAACAGCTCTGGCCCAGACACCGGTCGTCACGGTATAGGCGCGGACGCCGACCCTCTTTCCCTCGAGGTCCTTCGGCGCGGCCACGCCCTGCTCGCGATTGACGACGATCGCCCGATGCGGGAACGCGCGCGCGGGAAAGACCGGAATCGCCGTGAATGCCTTGTGGTACTCCTTTGCGGAGAGATACGTCGTGATCGCAAGCTCGCAGATGTCGAACTCGAGGTTGCGGACCATCTTTCGAAATGCCCCAATGATCGGGCCCTCGAGTTCGACGAACTCGAGTTCGAAGCCCTCGGGCCGGACCGTTCCGTCGCGAAGGGGGGCAACATGGCCATAGGTGCCGAGCGCGATGCTGAGCTTTGACATGGTATTCGCCTTTCCAATGATCCGAACCCGGTCGGTCCTCTTGCGCTCTACTCAAACTAGCCCCGGTCCGTCTCGCGGTCGAATGTGCGCGACCGGGAACTCCCCGTCGGGTCGAACGACAGACCCACCATGAAATGCACAAATTCAGCCCGAAGAGTAAGGTGCGTTGCACAATAATCGAGACGATCAGGACTTGAGCCAGCGCCTTTGATCTGGCTGAAGACGAGAGAGAACCAGCCACGTGCGAGGCAATGACGAGATAGCAGGGACCGAGGATCTTTCTCCGGCAGATCCTGATGTTCTCGATCTCGTGACCCCAAGGGGTACATCGGTCTCACGGCGATCGATCTTCTTCATCGTCGCCTCGATCATGTCGATGGGCGCGATCGATTCGACGATTGTCTCCACCGCGCTTCCCACACTCCGCACGGACCTGCACGCTCGGATCAACTGGTCCAGCTGGACGATCACGATCTACCAGCTCGGCCAGGTCATCGCCATGCCGATCACGGGACGCGTCAGCGATCAATTCGGACGAAAGCGGGTGTTCATCGTCGCGATTGTCGTCTTCATCTCGGCCTCGCTCGCGTGCGGGCTCTCGACCAACATCTACGAACTCGTCTTCTTCCGCGCCATCCAGGCACTTGGAGGTGGTGCATTCATGCCGTCTGCGACGGGCATCGTCGCGGACACCTACGGGAAGAACCGCGATCGGGCGATCGGAATGTTCACCTCGATCGTGCCGATCGGATCGATGCTCGGACCGGTCATCGGCGGAGCGATGATCTCGTTCTGGACCTGGCGCGGAGTCTTCCTCGTCAACATCCCCCTCGGGCTGATCGGTCTCGTGCTCGCCGTAAGGATGATCCCGACATCGTCAAAGCGCGACAGCGGACCGGCGGACTATCTCGGGATGCTGTTGATGGTGGTGGTGATCTTGCCGATGATGTTCGGCATCACCGAGCTTGGAATTGGTCACACCCACTTCACCTCCCCCCGGTTCTTCGCCCCCGAAGGCATCTCTGCCGTTGCGGTTGCTCTCTACATCCGTCACGCTGACAGAGCTCAGGTTCCGATCATCAATATCAAGTTGTTGAAGACGCGCTCGTACCTTGCGGTCAATCTCATCGCTGGCATCTACGGCGGCTGCGCGCTCGGCATCGGCACACTCGTTCCGCTCTATGGCGAGGATCGCTTCGGCCTCAAGCCCGTTCAGGTGGGAAGCCTCCTCTCGGCGCGGGGATTCGGCGTGATCATCCTCGCGGGAGCCACGGCATTCGTGATGCGCAGAACCGGATATCGCCTGCCGATGATGATCGGGTTCGGCTTCGCCGCACTCGGAATGTTCATGCTCGCGCTCAATCCTCCGGTGTTCGGCGCCTATGGATGGATGGCTCTCTCCTCGCTTCTGATGGGAATAGGCATCGGCGTCTCCGCCCCGGCGACCAACAACGCTGCGCTGGCGCACAACCCGGAGGAGATCGCCTCGACCGCCGCGCTCCGCGGGACCTTTCGCCAGATCGGCGGCATCGTTTCGATCTCGATCGCCACCGCGTACGCCTCGCGTTCACTAGATCCCGGAATTGCCCTCTCGCACGTATTCACGATCTTCTCCATCATCGTCGTGGTACTCGTGGTGCCACTCGTCTTCCTTGTGCCGAACCAGAAAGGCACCTGGTAGGCCCAACGCCCATCGATCTTCCCGTTAGGGTGTTGACGTGGTGCGAGAGATGTTGATTCGGTCACGGTTCGCGCGAGGCGCCAAGGACCGTTGCGATGGACGCTGAAGCCTCGTCAAGCACGCGCCGATCCGGATCCTGGCTCGATGACGAGAACGGGAGGATCGTCTACTCGGTCCGCCGGAGCAGACGGGCAAAACGCGTCCTGTTGAACATCACACCCGCCGAAGGGCTGATCGTCACGATTCCGGAGCGCTTCGCGTACCGGCACGTTCCAGCGATCATCGAGGAGCGCAGCGCATGGATCCGCGAGGCCTCGGCTCTCCTTGCCGTCGAACGCGAGCGCTACCTCGAACGCGCGGACCAGCCGATCCTGCCCGAAACCATCGATCTGCGCGCGCTCGGTGAGCGCCGATGGGTGATCTACCGCGAGGATCACGCGGTGCGACCCAGGGCGAAAGAGGAGGGGCCATATCGCCTTGTCGTCACGGGAAGGGAGAACGAGGCCGCCACCCAACAGGCGCTCCGGGGATGGCTGAAGGAACGGGCGCGACACGAACTCTCGCCGTGGCTCCACCAGCTCGCAGCGACGAGGTCGCTTGGCGTCAGCGCAATCACACTCCGCAATCAAAAGACTCGATGGGCGAGCTGCTCCACGGACGGGAGAATCTCACTCAATTACAACCTCCTCTTTCTTCCCCGCCGGCTCGTCCGGCTCGTCCTCGTCCATGAGCTGTGCCATCTGATTGAGCTCAGCCACTCCCGCCGCTTCTGGCAGCTGCTCTCGGAGGAGGAGCCCGACCTCGAGGCGCTCCTTGTCGAACTCGACGACTCCTGGGGACTCGTACCTCGCTGGTCCCACGATTGACCGAAGCAGTCCCCTTTCTGGCGAAGATCGTGGAAATACCCTCAGAGGGTCGGCCCAGCCAATAGCATCTCGGTCTGAGCGATCTCGGAGGTCGAACGATGAATGTGGTTCATTTCACAGGCGCAATACTTGCGGTCGACAAGCACAAGGCAAGCGGTATCGTCGGCATGGTAATCGGTGCTGGCATTATCGGGCTCGGCGTGCTTCGCGTCATGCGCCGGACCGCCGGGGCGATGGTCATGGCCCTTGCCGGTCTCGTGATCATCGGGCTCGCCCTCTTGCTGTATTTCCGGAAGATCTGACCGCACGCTCACGCTCGATCTCTCGCCGTGCAAGACGCTGCGTCGAAGTATCGCACCTGCAGCGACAGCGCTCAGCAGTGACCATCGACTCAACGGGGCCCTGACCTCGTGAACGTAACAGCCCCATCGCGCGCATCGCGCCGCGCGTCCACAAACGTCCTCGGTGCCCTATCTATCAACGACGTCGGTAGACCACACGCGAAGTTCGACTGCACGCCCGAGCACGCTGGCTGGCTTTCCGATCGCTCAAGCGACATCGCAGCCAGGGCCGAAAGCGCTCGGCACAAGACCGGTGCAGCCTGACACAACCTGATTCACGGTCGCGCCCTCACCGACCGGTTTCGAAGTCATCAAAATCGCGAGGAGACAGCGTGGGCGACTATGGCGCGTTCAATGGAGCCAGCGCATCGAGCGTCGCCTGCACCTTCGCGTAGGTACGCGGGTAGGCAGAGACGAGCACCCTTGTGCATCCAGCGGCGCGGAAACTCCCGAGCGCCTTCGCGACATCTTCGGCGTTGCCAGCAGCAATCGTGTCGGTCACGATCTCGTCGGGGATCTCTGCGATCGCCCGTTCGAGCTGGTTCCCGGTGATCAGCGCGTCGATTCGCGCCAGCTCGTCCCGGTGATCCCTTGGGCGCAGCGCGATCACCTTCGCGGGATTCGTTCGAAGACGACCGACAAACGCCTCTCTCGCGTCGCGTAACGCAGCCTCACGATCGTCGCTGACACAGCAGGTGACGATCGCACAAAGTTCGAGGGCACTCACGTCGCGTCCGGCACGTCGCGCCGTATCGAAATAGTGGGGCGCGGCGAATTCCGCGACATAACGCGCAGGCACCACGTTCATGATGGAGCCGTCTGCGACCTCGGCGGAGAGTGCGAGCATGTTCGGTCGATCACCGCCGATATAGACCGGAAGGTCCCTGCGATAGAGCGGAAACCCGAGCTGTGCCTCGACGTCGTGAAAGATCTCGCCCTCGAAGCGGAACGGCTCACCAGTGAGCGCGAGTTTGAGGAATCCGACGTACTCGCGAAGCCGCGCGAGCGGCGGTTCAAGCGCGATTCCGTGATAGCGATCGTTCCAGGGGTGATGTCCCACAGAGACTCCGAGCATCGCACGTCCCGCGCTGAGATCATCGATCGTGGCCGCGCCCATCGCAATCTGCAGCGCCGAGCGGGTGTAGACGTTGACGATCGCCGTGCCGATCAGAATCCTCTTCGTGACGCCAGACATCGCTCCAAGCAGACCGAAGACATCGTGCCCGACATCCTCGTTCAACGTTGCCCCGGCATACCCGAGGCGTTCAGCCTCCCGGACGAGTGCGACCGCGTCCGCCGCGGTGATTGCGCCGTCGCTCTTGATGTGAACCCCAAGCCACGATCGTCCCGACATCGCCGATACTCTCCTCGCTGCGCCGATGCCCACTCTAAGCAATCGTTCGCCGTCGCACTACCATTGGCCGATGGACAGAGAGAGCCAGGTGCTCTGTGACGCGCAGGTTCATATCTGGGGCGCAGACTCGCCGTCGCGCCCATGGCCGAAGGTCCATGGCGAACCACACCGCGCGGTTCCCTACAGTGCCAAAGAGATCATCGCAGAGATGGACCGGGCGGACGTCGAGCGGGCGGTGATCATTCCACCCTCATGGGAGGGAGACCGCAACGATCTCGCGGTCGCGGCGGTTGCGGACTACCCCGGGCGCTTTGGCATCATGGGCCGGGTCGATCTCCAGTCCGGTGAGGTACGAGACCTCGCGCACTGGCGCGACACCCCGGGCATGCTCGGAGTGCGTCTGACCTTTCACCGCCCGGAGATGCGCGCGTGGCTCACCGACGAGCGAACCGAGTGGCTCTGGCGCGGGGCAGAACAGCTTGGTCTTCCGGTGATGTTGCTCGCGCCGGGCCAGTCCGACGCGCTGGTGCCGATTGCTCGGCGCCATCGGGATCTCACCCTGATCATCGATCACCTCAACCTCTCGACCGAGGCCGTGGCAAGCGACATCGGTCCGGTCATCGAGTCACTGATGCCCCTCGTGGAGTTCGAGAACGTCATCATGAAGATCTCCGCTCTGCCGTGCTACACGGACGAACCCTTCCCCTTTCCGGAGCTCCAGGGCCACATCCGACGCATTGTCGATGCCTTCGGGCACGAGCGCTGCGTCTGGGGATCGGACATCTCCCGGTTGACCTGTGACTATCGCGAGTGGGTGACGCTCTTCAGAGCGGAGTTCGGACTGCTCAACCACGAAGAGGCGCGCGCGGTCGGTGGCGCGACGCTCGGGCGAGTTTTGAACTGGAGCTAGTGCTTCGACGGGCAACGTTTACCGCCTTACCTCTAGGCCAAGCGCCAAAGCAACAAGCACCCTATCCGTCGAACGGGCGCGGTCAAGACCCTGGTGGTTATGTCTTTCTGGACGCGTTTTCTGCGCTGCCCCGATCACATCATGGGCAGTCAGCACAGCCAGAGTTAGCGGGACTAGTAGAGAGCGGGACTAGTAGAGAGAGATCAAGTTGTCGGCTCTGCAGGTTGTGCCAGGGGCACTCCTTCGAACGCTTGGCGTCTCGTCACGCACTCATCAAGCGGATCGAGCTCCTCGCGAGCACGAACCCGGTCAAATTTCAACTCTGCAAACCTCTAACCAGGCTTGGGTGCAGTGCCACCGCGGCGCCGAGCGCGATGAGAGCTATCCCGGCTATAATCGTCGACCTGGGCCGCCTCGATGTGAGCTTCTCAAGCGCAACCGCTCCGGCGATCAGAAGCACCCAGGCAAGTCCCATCGCGCCGACAGCGACCAGCACGATCATCAGCAGCGCGCAGCACCCGAAGCAATACGCGGCGTGCGCGAAACCGATCCGCGCTGCGCCGGAGAACCCAGAACGCCAGTGCGATACCAAGAAGTTCAATGGGTTACGGCAATTCGCCAGGCACATCCGCTTGAGCGGGGTGAATTGGTATATACCCGCCGCCATCAGCACAGCCGCAGCGGCGTAGGGTGCCGAGTCATGAGCCCACCTATAAGACCGAACGAGCGAGTCGATCCACACCGTCAACGCGTACACTCCGACTCCCGACAGTGCCCACAGCGCCATATACGGTGCGACGAAAATCGTCGTTCGGGCTGCAACCGCTCGGCCGCCACGACGCCGGGCAACCGTGCTGTACAACGCGATCATCGGGGTCGCGCTCGGCAGCATCATCGCCGCCATCATCAGCGCCCATGCCGACGTAAATGCGATCAGGTCCGACCACCTCCAGCCCTGCGAAGAGCCCGCGCTCATGTACATCGAGTCGCTCGGCGCCGTCAGTGCCATGCCAGATATCCCCCTGCCCATCCCCGGCATCCGAGTTTGCGGGGATACCAGCATCGTCACCCAGGCCGTCGCCGCGACGGCTAGGACGACGCCAGCGGCGGTCCGCCCCGAACGATCAACCCACCAGTTCGCCCCAGGTGCGTCAGCGAGTGCTGCCATCGCTCGACCAGTCGATCGGGCAGATGTGGGTGTAGGTGCCCTCGTTCTTTAGTGTCAGGGGGCCCGGTCCGTTAACGTGCCAGGCCGTCGCGTTCGCGATTTCCCCGAACTTGAACTCAAACCCGTCAGGCATATCCAGGCGGATTCGCTTCGAGCCACCGACAACGCTCGGAATCGGCACGACAGTGTTCTCCGCCAATCCGTCGATAAGCACGTGAGCGGTCCGCTCGTTGCTGTCGAACTCCACGCTGATCGGAGCAACCACCGGTTCCACCACGTTCGGCGTAACAGAGGTGAAGATTTCGAAGAACGGGTGCCCCTCGGTCCCATTGGTCAACGCGATCAACGCGTCGCGTTGCGGCTGTGTGGTCGCCGAGTCAAGGACCAGCATACGGTGGCCATCGCCGAGATGCACCGGACCATCCCAGTGAAGCACCCATGCCCATTTCACACCGCCAAGATCAGTGTCACCGAAGTGCCCCTCTTCGATCACAAACGTTGAAAGCGCCTCGCAGAACCCGTGCGATGGCATATCCATGCTGAACTGGCATGGACAGTTCCAGTCGCAGTTGCACGTCCCAATCTCCTGACCGACCAACCGCCACTCCGTCTTCGTAGCCGTCATCTTCCACCCCTTGAATCGATGCACCTCACGACATTGAGGGCCGCCGCGAACAATATGCCGCTATACGCGGAAGGGCAACGAGTCTCTCAAACGGACGCTCAGAGCGCGCAGGGTCAGTCCGAGATGCTCCGATCAGACGACTACTCAAGTCGACATTGGCCAAGTAGCACCATCCGAGTGGCCGCGTTAGTCCCCGACAGCGACGTCCCCGAAGACGGTGAGCTAGACGCCTCGCATCGCCGGCTCACCAGCCACAGAACTACGCCACTCGAGGCACTTGCGAGCGATGCTAAATCGGTGTTAAGTGGCATAAAGGTGCATCAAGATGGGTTGTGGTGCACAGAAAGTTCCACTCCCAGTTTGTGAATGAGCACCGCGACCGCGCCAGAGTCGGCGACCTGAGCGCTCGTCGGCGACTCAGCCAGGAACTGTCAAACAGCGCAAACGTTGCCGGTCTACGCACTAGCTCATCCTCCGGTACTTGCGCACCGCAAGCGGACCGAGCACGAGGAAGAGTCCGACGCTCCAGATGATCGCCTTCTCGACATACGTCGACGTCGGTCCACCGGTCATCAGCGCGCGAGTGCAGTTGACGACGAGACTGACCGGTTGGTTGTTCACAAATGGCTGGAGCCAGCTCGGCATCGTCTTGGCCGGAACGAACGCCGTCGAGGCGAAGGTCATTGGGAAGAGCACGGGAAAGCTCATGACCTGGGCGGTCTCGGCATTGGG
>DAIDIA010000185.1 GCA_027459565.1 Acidimicrobiaceae bacterium
CCTCGAGATTGCGTTCCTTCTGAAGCCAGTGGACCGCTACCGACGTATCGAGTCCTCCGGAATAGGCCAGCACTACACGCTTTGCCACGATGGTGTTCCTTCCTCGTCACTATGGAGTTCGTTCACACGAAGTTGTTCGTCTCTCATCAGTCGGTGTCCTATCGTTCGGAGAGCTCACGGATACGCGTCGCGAGGCGTTCCCCACCGGCTGCTTGGTCAGCGATGACCAAAACGGTATCGTCACCGGCAACGGTACCGAGCATGCCATCCAATCCCGTGCGGTCGAGCGCGGAGGCGACGACATGCGCGGAGCCCGGCGGAGTTCGGAGCACCACGAGATTTCCCGAGGACGAGAGCTCGACGACCCATTCGCCGAGCACACGCCGGAGGTGTTCAATCGGAGCAACCTGATTCGTGGGGAGCTCCGCGATCGCATACACCTGGCCGTCGACCCCGGGTATCCGAACCCGCACCGCGCCAAGTTCCTCGAGATCTCGCGAGACGGTCGCCTGGGTCGCGTCCACTCCCGCCTCGGCGAGCAACGCAAGCAACTGGGGTTGGCTCGTCACCGTGTTCTCGGCGAGGAGACCCATGATCACGTGATGGCGTTTGTTCTTTGGAACCCGACTCATGGTCGAAATCCGCTCGCAAGCATGACGAACAAGAGGCCCCGAAGCGAGTGCATTCGGTTTGTCGCCTGCGGCCAGATCAGAGATCGCGGGCCATCAATGACCGCCGCGCTGACCTCCTCCCCGCGATGAGCAGGGAGGCAGTGCATCACGATTGCTCGCTCACTTGCCCTCTCAAGGAGAGCATCATCGATCGTGAACGCGCGGAGGGACTCCCGCTTTGCCCGAGCCTCACCCTCTTCGCCCATGGAGACCCACACATCCGAATAGAGAACATCTGCGCCCTCGGCAGCCGCCGCTGGGTCATGGATGACCTCTACGGTCGCATCCATGCTTGTGAATCTCGCGTAGTCCTAGGGCAGGAAATCAATTCCAATCGGAGAGGCGAGACGAAAGTTGGCTCCTGTCAGGGAACAACCGAGCGCGAGCGAACGCGCGACGTTGTTCGCGTCGCCGATGAACGCAACGGTGAGTCCCTCAAGCGCACCGAAGTGCTGTCGCATCGTCAGGAGATCAGCAAGCGTCTGGGATGGATGTTCATGGTCAGAGAGCAGGTTCACGACCGGTACTTCACGGCCGGATCCATCGATGGCCTTAGCCATTCGCAAGAGGGTTGAATGGCGGGCCACACGGGCTCCGATCATCGAGTGATAGCTCGACAACGTCATTGCAATGTCCTCTGCACTCTCCCTCGAATCAATACCGATCTCATCCCCGCGTATTGTCAACGGGTGACCGCCCAATTGGAACACCGCCATCTCGGCCGCGTTGCGCGTTCTGGCACTTGGATGCTCAAAGACCAGCGCACAGCCCAGGCCCGTCATCACCTTTGCGAGTTCGGGTCGCTCCGCTGCGTCGAGGATGTTTCGAATGTCATCCCCGGAAAGGTCGGCCATGGAAAGGATGTGACGGTTCACGAGCCGACCCCTTCGCGCGACGAAGCGGCCGCCTGAACAGCTTCGATCGAGAGCTCCATGATCGCAGCCGCCTCGCTGCATTCAGCCGGTGTGACGATCAACGGTGGCGCGAGGCGGATGACACCCGGAGCTGGAGAGTTCAGCACAAGTCCCCGTTCCAGGGCCTCGTCGACAACCTTGGTGGCATCGATGCCCTCGTCAAGGACCACACCGAGCAAGAGTCCTGCGCCGCGCACGGAGGAGACACCCGGGATTGCCTCGGCGAGCCTTCGGAGATACGCACCCTGTTCGCGCGCAAGTCGGGGGGCGTCGATCTCCATCATCGTCTTCAGGGTCGCCCGAACTGCGGACATCGCAAGCGGCTGACCTCCGTATGTTGTGCCGTGATCGCCTGGAGCAAACGCAGATGCGACCTCCGCCCGAGCCCAGCACGCGCCGACAGGCATGCCGTTCCCGAGCGCCTTTGCGAGTGTCACGACGTCGGGTTTGATCTGTTCATGCTGAAAGGCGAACCAGCGGCCCGTTCTACCGAGGCCGGTCTGTACCTCGTCAAGCATCATGAGGATGTTCCGCTCATCACAGAGCTTCCGGACGGCCCCGAGGTATCCGGGAGGTGCCGGGATGACCCCGCCTTCACCCTCGATGCACTCGAGCAGCACGGCCGTGACTACCGACGCGTCGAGCGCGCGGTCGAGGGCCTGGATGTCGCCGTACTCGACGTGACGAAAACCCTCTGGCATTGGCGCGAAGTGCTCGTGCTTGGTTGGCTGACCTGTCGCATGGAGAGTGGCGAGGGTCCGTCCATGGAACGATCCGTATGCCGAGACGACTACGTGACGCCCCGGTCCTCCGTAGCGGCGAGCGAGTTTGATCGCGCATTCGTTCGATTCGGCACCCGAATTGGTGAAGAAGACCTTTCCCTCAGCAGGTTGACCGTCTCCAATCAGCAGATCAATGGTTCCGGCGACCTCCTCGTTGAGTCCGGAATGGAACAGATTCGAGACATGAAGGAGTCTCCCCAATTGCGCACTCACCGCGTCGCGTACCGCGGGATGAGAGTGACCCAGCGACGTGACGGCGATTCCCGAGAGGAAGTCAAGGTACGTCTTGCCGTTTGCATCGGTGAGTCGGCACCCCTCTCCGGACACGAACTCGACCGGTGCGGGTCGATACGTCGGCATCAAGTTGCTCACGACTGGGTCACCATGGTTCCCACTCCCTCTTCTGTCAGAAGCTCCAACAACGTCGCGTGCGCAATCCGGCCATCGAGGATGTGTGCGGATCCGACTCCGTTTCGCACGGCGTTCGAGCAGGCACGGGCTTTTGGGATCATTCCCCCGCCAACGACGCCGTCTGCGATCAGCGTCTCAAGATCATCCGCGCTCAGGCGATTCACGAGAGATTCTGGATCCTCCCGATTTCGCAGGATCCCCACGACGTCGGTTAGGAAGATCAGCTTTTCACAGCCGATTGACTCCGCGATCGCGCCCGCCACGGTATCTGCATTGATGTTGTACGCCTGCCCGGTTGCATCGGATCCAATGGTTGCGACGACCGGGACAAG
>DAIDIA010000186.1 GCA_027459565.1 Acidimicrobiaceae bacterium
CGTCGTCGCACGGTTCAGGCAGACGCCGGAATCCAGCTCCTCAAGGAGAAGGTAGACACGCTCATCGTGATCCCGAACGAGCGCCTGCTGACCCTCGCGGACGCGAACACCTCGATGGTCGATGCGTTCAAGATGGCAGACGATGTCCTCTTGCACGGCGTGCAGGGAATCACGGACCTGATCAACCTGCCCGGGCTCATCAACACCGACTTTGCCGACGTGAAGATGATCATGCGCGACGCGGGCTCGGCGATCATGGGCATCGGAGCCGCAAGCGGCGAGGGCCGGGCGCTGAATGCCGCAAGACACGCAATCACCTCTCCGCTGCTCGAAGCGTCGATCGACGGAGCGCGCGGCATCTTGCTCAACATCGCCGGCGGTCGCTCCCTCGGCCTCTTCGAGGTCAATGAGGCGGCAGAGGCGATCCACGCCGTCGCACACCCGGATGCGAACATCATCTTCGGATCGGTAATCGACGACAGCCTCGGCGAGCAGGTGCGCGTCACGGTGATCGCCGCGGGATTCGACCGGTCCGGCGCGACAGGTCGTCACGCGCCAGCGGCGGGTTCCGCGAAGGATGTCTTTGGCGACGCCGGGGAGCTTGACCTTGGAGACGATGAGTTCGACGTACCCTCGTTCCTGAAATAGGGAAAAGGTCTCCATGATGGGACCGAGCACGCAGATCCTCGATGACGCGCGCGTCCTCGTGACGACGCGAGACGAGGGGGATCAACGTCACCGATCCGGGACCGTGAGCGACTCCGCCTCGCTCGGGCGGGCGGTCGCGGAGCGTTGCACCTTTGTCCATCAGGTGCACGGCGCGCGCGTGATCGTTGTCGACCGTGCCGAGGGCCCGATGGAGGTCGATGCGGACGCGATCGTCACCGCGCAGGTGTCGGTGCCCATCGGTGTACTGGGCGCGGACTGCTCGTTGATCGGTTTGACCAGCCGCGAGGGCGTCATCGGAGTCGTGCACGCGGGCTGGCGAGGTCTCCTCGCGGGGGTCGTCGAACAGTGCATCGAACAGATGCACGCACTCGGTGCGCACGATATCGCGGCGATCATCGGGCCGACGATCGGCCCGGAATGCTATGAGTTCTCCCGGTCCGATCTCGCGCCGCTCGTCGCGCGTTTTGGCGACGCGGTGCACGTGGTGCGCGAGGACGGGAGCGATGCATTCGATCTCGTTGCCGGTGTTACGATCGCGCTCGAAAGGGTAGGTGTGATCGATGTGCGCCGGCTCGGCGGTTGCACGGCGTGCGATCCGAATTTCTTCTCCTGGCGCGCTCGGCGCGACAATGAACGCCACGCGCTGGTGATCTGGCGCGAACAGGCTCGCCCAGGGGCTCCGTAGTGGCGGACGGTTCTCTCTCTGAGGCACATCTCGAGCAGTACACGCGCGATGTGGGCCAACGGCTCGCGGAGATCCGGAGCCGTATCGCGCTTGCCGGTGGAGAGCCCGACGTCGTGACCGTCGTCGCGGTCACCAAGACGTTCGGCCTCGATGCGGTGATCGCCGCGTACCGGGCCGGAATTGTCGACATCGGCGAGAACTACGCCGACGAGCTCGTGGCGAAGGCGACCGCGCTTGACCAGACGCTGCCGGGCCATCGGGTGCGCTGGCACTTTCTCGGCGAGATCCAGCGCAACAAGATCCACCGGCTGAGCGGATTTGTCCGCCTCTACGAGGGCCTTGACCGATTCGAGGAGGGCGAGGCGATTGCCCGACGCGTGCCGGGTGCAGCGGTGCTCGTCGAGGTCGACACGACAGGGATCCCCGGGCGAGCAGGTGTCGAAATTGCGCGTGTTCCCGAACTCGTCAGACGCCTCGGGGACCTAGATCTTCGGGTCGAAGGACTGATGACGGTTGCGCCTCCGGGTGGCGGTGAAAGTGCTGTCGGGGCCTTTCGGAGTGTGACTACGCTAAGGGCGGAGCTCGGTCTTCGCGTGGCATCGATGGGGATGAGCGAGGATCTCGAGTTCGCGGTTGCTGAGGGTTCGACGATGATTCGGGTCGGTCGGGCGTTGTTCGGGCCACGCCCGTAGTGTTTCGAGTGTCACAATAGGTACCCGCAGGAGGGTGGAGCGTAATGGCATCGTTTTTTAACAAGGCACTCGAATACCTCGGACTCAAGGAGTTCGACGAGGACGAGTTCTACGAGGACGAGGAAGAGGTCGTCGAGGCGCCGGTGAGGCGTCCGCGCCGCCACATGGCCAACGACCGCGATCCGCGTCTCGCTGCGGACCCGGTATCCCCAGCGACCCCCTCGCTCCGCATCACGGGGAATCCGCTCCGACCCGTGCCCCTTGAGGAGACGATCGGCAGCCCGTCACAGGCGACGTCGGTGATCCGGCCCATTTCGACCACACCGAGTTCGTACGCCGCACAACCTGTTGTGCATATCGTCACGCCGCAGCAGTTCGACAGCGCTCAGGAGATCGCAAGCGCGGTGAAGGCGAACAAGTGCGTCATCGTCAATCTGCTTGGAGCCGACAAGGACCTCACACGGAGACTGGTGGATTTCTGTGCCGGACTCACGATGGGAGTCGATGGCAAACTCGAGCGGGTGACCGAGCAGGTCTTCCTTCTCTCGCCGAGCAACGTGACGATATCGAACGATGAACGTACCCGTCTCCAAGACCGCGGATTCAACGGTCTCTAGTCCCTGAGATGCCAGCCAGGCCGGCGGGCATCGCGGATCCCATGAACATGAGAAGGTGCTGAGGTGTTTCTCTCTCTGTTGGCAACGCTCTTGCACCTGTACGTCATCATCATCGTGGTGAGGATCCTCTTCACGTGGATACCCGTCAATCCCTGGTCCAACTTCGCAAAGGTCGTCCGGGTGCTGAGTCTGATCACCGATCCGGTTCTCAATCCCTTGAGAAGGGTCATCCCGCCCCTTCGCTTTGGTGGAATGGGGATCGACCTCTCGCCGATGATTCTGGTCCTCGTCCTCTCGCTGATCGCGAACCGGCTCTAGCGATACCCCCGCGCATTCGTCGGGCGTGGGTCCCGTTACAACTTCGTTGTATCCCTGTGCCCGAAAGACCTTTGCGGATAGCATGACGGCATGGAAATCACAGGGAAGGTACTTCGCGAGGTTGAGTTTCGCGACCGCCTACGCGGCTATGACACCGATGAGGTCGACGAGTTCCTAGAAGAGGTGGCAGTCGCCGTCGACGAACTCCACCAGCGCCTCGCCGAGCAGGCGAATCGGGTCGCGCCCGCACCAGAGGCGCGCGAACTCCAACCTGAAACCGAGCAGAGGGTCGAACCTGGTTTTGATGATGACGCGATCCGACGCACCCTCATTCTCGCCCAGCGCACGGCTGATCTCGCGATCAAGGAGGCCAACGAGGAGGCTTCGGCGATACTCGAATCGGCACGTCGCGAGGCTCATGATCTCGTCGCCCAGGCGAATGAGAACGCGCGACGGATCCGACAGGAGGCCGACGAGGATTTCTCCGCGCGCGTCAATGCCCAGCTCGCCCAGCGCGAACAGCTCGAGAACGACGTACGTACCCTCGGTGCACTCGTCGCGGAGGAGCGGGGAAGGCTCACGGACTCGCTCCAGACGGTGTTGCGATATGTCGTTGACAACCTCGTCGTCTCCCAGGAGGTGACCAAGGTCGCGGCGACGCCGCCGCCTGTGGCGCCGAACCTCGCGTCCGAGCGCGCGCCCGAGGGCCTCTACTTTGGCGTCCAGAACGAGGAGTCAGAGGTGGAGAGCGAGGTCGATGCCGATCTTGGTGACGACCTTGACGATGATCTCTCCGATGCGATCGAGGACCCGCTCGTCTTCACCGAGCCCGTACCGATCATTGCGCCAGGTGCTGAACCCTCGGAGAGCGATCCGGACGAGGAGCTCTGGAAGCGCTGGGCACAGAGCGATACCTTCGATGAGGAAGAGGGCCAGAGCGACACCGATCCCTTCGGGTTCAACCGTCGTCCCTAGGAAGGGTCGATTGCGACCCTATGGGTTGCGCGTCACGGAGATGTTCAGCGTCGACCCATCACTGAGCTGGTGTTCTCCAACGCCCTCGAGGTGGCGATAGGAGAGTTCCGTAGCGAGCGTCTGCTTGCAGATCTCGTCTCGCCAGGTCTCGATCACGGGGTCGAGTGAGCCTGTCGCGGCGATTTCGAGCACGATCCGATCCGCGACATTGAGGCCAGATTCCTTGCGGCTCTGTTGCACCAGGCGGACGATGTCGCGCGCGAGACCCTCGCGTTCGAGGTCCTCGTTGAGCACGCTGTCGAGGACGACGACCCCCGAACCTCCGTCGAGGATCCGCGAGGTGGACTCGTTCGCCGGTACGAGCGCGAGTGCGTATTCGCCCTCAAGCAGCCGCTCTCCGGCGACGGTCACCTCCCGTCCGTCCGAGATCACAAAGTCGCCCCTCCGGTAGGCAGCCATGATCTTTTGCATCGACTCGCCGACCCGAGGTCCGAGCGCGGCGGGAACGATCGTCAGTTTCGTCGATGAGAGCGCGAGCGCGTCCTGTTGAAGGTGCACCTCCTTGACGTTCAGCTCCTCGGCGATGAGCTCGCGGAAGGGTTCGAGGAGCGGAGCGCTCTTGCCTGCGAAGGTGACGGCGGCGAGTGGCAGGCGTGCCCGCAGGCCCAGGGATTTGCGGATCGAGTGACCCGCCGAGCAGACGGCTCTGACGAGATCCATCGCCGCGACAAGTTCCTCGTCAACCCTCAGTTCGTCACGCTCGGGCCAGTTCTCGAGATGCACGCTCTCTCTTCCGGTGAGCCCCCGGTAGACGTGCTCGGTGAGAAACGGGAGGAGCGGGGCCGCGATGCGACAGAGCACCTCGAGCACGGTGTGCAAGGTGTCGTAGGCATCCTGCTTGTCCTGGTCGCTCGATGCATCGATCCCTAAGGGACGCCAAAAACGCTCACGGCTCCTGCGCACGTACCAGTTGGTCAACGCGTCAAGGAACGATGAGATCGATTGCGTCGCGCGCGAGAGGTCGTATCCCTCGAGCGCGTCCGTGACCTCACCGACGACCTGCGCGCATTTGGCGAGGATGTAGCGATCGAGCAGGCCCTCCTGGTCGTGCCGTATGGATCCGACACAGTCATCGGTCTCGCCGTAGAGACTCAGAAAGTTCCAGCTGTTGAAGATCGGATTGAGTACCTGACGGATGGGATCGGCCATCGCATGCTCTTCGATGATGACGTCGTTTCCCCGGAGTACCGCGGACGAGAGCAGGTACCAACGCATCGTGTCCGCACCCTCTTCGGCGAAGAACTCCTCAGGGTCCGGATAGTTCCGAAGACGCTTCGAGAGCTTGCGCGCATCGCTTCCCAAGACGACACCGTGGGCCAGGACATTGGAGAACGCGGGTCGATCAAAGAGCGCGGTGGCAAGAACGTGAAGGGTGTAGAACCAACCCCTCGTCTGACCGATGTACTCGCAGATGAAGTCCGCGGGAAAATGTGATTCGAACCTCTCCGCGTTCTCGAATGGATAGTGCAGCTGGGCGAAGGGCATCGAACCCGACTCAAACCAACAGTCGAGGACGTCGGTCACCCGGACCATGTTCGACCTTCCGCTGGGATCATCGGGGTTCGGGCGGGTGAGCTGATCGATGGTTGGCCGGTGCAGGTCGTCTGGCCGCACACCGAAGTCGCGCTCGATCTCGTCGAGACTCGCATAGACGTCGACTCGCGGATAGGTGGGATTGTCGCTCTTCCACACGGGAATCGGCGCGCCCCAGAATCGATTTCGCGAGATCGACCAGTCACGTGCCCCTTCGAGCCATCTCCCGAACGCTCCGTCGCGCACGTGCTCAGGCACCCAGTTGATCTGCTGGTTGAGTTCGATCATCCGGTCCTTGACCTTGGTCACCTCAACGAAGAACGAACTCACCGCGCGGTAGATGAGCGGCGTGTCGGATCTCCAGCAGTGCGGGTAGCTGTGCGTGTAGGCCCTTGTATCGATCAGCGCGTGCTTTGCCTCAAGCGCCTTGATGATCTCCGCATTGGCGTCAAATACCTGAAGACCTGCAAAATCGGGAACCCGCTCATCGAAGACGCCCTGATCGTTGACGGGACAGACGACCGAGATCCCCGCTGACTCGCAGACTCTCTGGTCATCCTCTCCGAATCCCGGCGCCATGTGCACTACGCCGGTTCCCTCCTCGGTGGTGACGAACTCACCGGAGAGGACGACGAACGCATTCTCGTGGTCCAAGAAGTAGTCGAACAGCGGACGATAACGCCGTCCGACGATCTCCGCCCCCCGAATGGTTCCGACGACCTCGCCACCATCGAGGAGATCCGGGTAGTCCGCGAGTCGTTCCGACGCCACGACGTAGTTCGATCCCTCGCGCGCGAGGATCGAATATTCAATCTCCGGACCAACCGCAAGTGCGAGGTTCGACGGCAGCGTCCAGGGTGTGGTGGTCCACACGAGCACTTTGAGGGGACCATCGCCAACCGAGGTCGGCGAGTCCTTGCCCATCAGTTCGAAGGCGACGGTGACAGAGGGATCGATGCGATCGCGATATGCGTCGTCCTGACGGGTCTCGAAGTTCGAAAGCGGCGTCTCGCATTCCCAGCAATAGGGGAGTACCCGGTATCCCTCATAGATGAGCCCCTTGCGATACAGCTCGGCGAACGCCCACATCACGCTCTCCATGTAGGTGATATCGAGCGTCTTGTAGTCATTCTTGAAGTCGACCCACCGTGCCTGTCGCGTCACGTAACGCTCCCACGCCTTCACGTAGCGGAGGACGGAGGTCTTGCAGTAGTCGTTGAATCTCTCGATGCCAAACTCGGTGATCTGGCCCCGACCCGAGACGCCGAGTTCCTTTTCCGCCTCGGTCTCGGCGGGGAGACCATGGCAGTCCCAGCCAAAGCGTCGCTCCACGAGCATGCCCCGCATCGTCTTGAAACGCGGCAGGGCATCTTTGACAAAGCCCGTCAGGAGGTGGCCGTAGTGGGGGAGGCCGTTCGCGAACGGCGGTCCATCGTAGAAGACGTACTCCTCATTGCCCCGGCGCTGCTCGATCGATCGTTCAAAGGTCCGTTCGCGCTGCCAGAGCTCGAGGATGGCGAGTTCCATCTCGGGATAGTTGGGCTGCGAGGGCGCTGCGGCGACCGTTGGATAACGGTGGCCCCTTGTGGGCTCATCCATGGCTCTACAGTAGGCGCACATGACCGACGACCTGTTTCACATCATTGATGATGGGCAAACCCCGTCTGCGTCCAAAGATCCGACGCGCGCGACGATCGTGATCGGGATCTACGTCCAGCCCGGAGCGGGTCGTTCGACCATCGTCGGACGTCGCCAGAATGCACTTCATGTGCGAGTCGCTCCGCCGCCCGCGGATGGTCGCGCGAACCTCGCGGCTGAGTTGCTCATTGCGGAGTTGTTTGATGTGCCCCGCTCTGACGTGAGCATCATTGCAGGTCACAAGAGTCGAGAGAAACGGGTGCGGGCCGAGGGCGTGAACCTCGACCATGTTCGCGCTCGACTCGAGGAGGTGACGGCGAAGGCCCCGCCAGGACCGGCGTTCAACCAGGGTCGCATCCAGCCAAAGCGCTAACAACCCCCGCTTGCCTTGCGTGGCGCGTCAGACCGTATGATCCGCTAACCTCGGCGCTGCTTCTTTAGACGAGGAGATGCGAATCACGATGGTTAGCGCACCAAAGTCAGCAGCGGCAAAGTCAAGGGCCAACTCCAAGCGGTCTCCCGCAAAGAAGGCTCGGGCAAAGAAGGTCCTCGCGAAGCGCGCGGCTCCCAAGGGGCGGCCAAAGGTCTCGACTCCGACCAAGCGGACTGGCGTCAAGAAGGTCGGTGCGAAAGCAGCAGTTGCAAGAAGATCCCCACTCACAAAATCCCCCGTAAAGAAGGCTCAAGTAGTGAAGAGAAATCCAGCCAAGAAGGCTCCGGCGAAGAAGGTCGTCG
>DAIDIA010000187.1 GCA_027459565.1 Acidimicrobiaceae bacterium
GATGTTGACGAGCAGCCCGACGGCGGTGAGGATCGCGATTAACGACGATCCGCCGAAGCTGAGGAAGGGAAGCGGTACGCCGGTCTCTGGCATCACGCTGATCACTCCACCAATGTTGACGATCGCCTGGCCGACGATCCACGTCGTGAGCGCGAGCGCGAGCAGCGACGAGAAGCGATCGGAGGCATAGGACGCGATCTTGATGCCGGCGACGCCGATCAGTGCGAAGCCGAGCATCACGATCAGGGCCCCGATGTAGCCGTACTGGTTCCCGATGACCGCGAAGATGAAGTCGGTCTGCGCATTCGGGAGAAATCCCCAGGTCGCGGAGGAGGCTCCGAACCCGGTACCGGTCAGATGGCCAGATCCGAGCGCGAGAAGCGACTGGACGAGCTGGTACCCCGATCCGGTCTCGTGTCGGAATGGCGAGATGAACGACAACAGCCGCTGGCGCCGATAGGAGGCCGAGAGGGCGAACAGGGTTCCGACGAAGCTCATCAAAAGGACGGTTCGGACGAAGATGTGCCGCTCGATGCCAGCGCCGAACAAGAGCGCGAAGAAGATCAACGAGAGCAGGATCGTCGATCCGAGGTCCGGCTGGAGCACCACGAGCAGTGCGGTGAAGCCGAACACGGTCCCGAGCGGCAAGACGATGTCTGCGACCGCATGGCGCGTCCGCTCGCGGCACGCGATGTAATCCGCGGCGAAGATCGCGAAGATGAGTTTCGCGAATTCGGTCGGTTGAAAGCGCAGGAAACTCAGTCCGATCCATCTGCTCGATCCCCCGGCGCTCTTTCCGGCAACCAGTACGACGAGCAGCGATCCCACCGCGCCGAGCAACAGCAACAACGCGAATCGGCGAACCGTGGAGAGATCGACGCGCGCACCAAACCCAAATGCGATCAGACCGATCACGGTCCAGACGATCTGTCGTTCGAAGAGCGCCAAACCGGATCCGTACTGGGCGATCGAGATGACCGAGGACGAGGACAGCATCAAGATCAGTGCGACGACGACGAAGATCGCCGCGACCGCCTGCAAGATCGCGGCCTGGCGTCGCGGCTCGGCGCGTCTTGTCTCGGGAGCGGAGGGCACGAGCCGTCCCATGATCCGCGCGGTGTTGATCACCACTAGCGGACCTCCTTGGGATCGATGGTCTCGCCGAGTGCGACCGAAAGCGCCCGAACCGCGCGGACGAAGTCCTCACCGCGCTCTTGATAGGACGAATACCAGTCGAATGATGCGCACCCCGGAGAGAGCAGCACCACGTCTCCGAGTTTGCAGTGGCCATAGGCGAGGCGCACGGCTTCGTCCATCGACTCCGCCTCCACGACGTCGTAGCGCGGGGAAAAGGCCGCACGCACCTCCGCCGCAGACTCGCCCACCGCGACCACCGCGCGGACCTTGTGGTCGTGGTCTTCGTCGGCAAAATCGGCGATCACCGAGAGGTCGAGCCCCTTGTTCTTCCCTCCGGCGATGAGCACCGCGGAGGGAAACGCCCGCAGCGCAGCGATCGTCGCCGATGGTGTCGTCGCCTTCGAGTCGTCGTAGAAGTGCACGCCGGCGATGGCGCCGACGTGTTCGACGCGATGCGCGAGTACCTCCCCCTCGCGCAGCGCCTGCTGGCAGCCGATGGGATCGGCTCCTCCCTCGAGTGCGCTCGCAAGTGCGGCAAGCGCGTTGTCAATGTCATGGGGAAGCGCCCTTTTCAAAAGATCGATGCCGCCGAGGTCTTCGCCCGCGGGGCCGACGAAACGGTCCGCGACGATCCGGTAATCGGCGTCGGCTCGACCGAAGGTGACGACGCGTCCACGCGATGCCCGCGCGAGTCCGACGATCATCGGATCCGCCCGATTGACGACCGCGACATCTTCCGGCGTCAGGTTCGCGAAGATCCTCGCCTTTGCGCTCCGGTAGTCGTCCAACGACGCGTGCCAGTCGAGGTGGTCCTCGGCAAAGTTCAACCAGGTGGCAACCGCGGGATGAAAGCGCGCCGTCAAAGCGAGCTGGAAGGAGGAGACCTCGGCGACGATGACATCGAGGTCGCTGCGCTCGACGGCGTCGATCAGCGTCGGACCGATGTTGCCCGCCGCGGCACTTCGGAGCTTCGAATTGCGCATCATCTGGTCGACCATCGTCGTCACGGTGGTCTTCCCGTTCGTGCCGGTGATGGCGATGATCGGCACCCGGGCGAGGCGCGACGCGAGCTCGATCTCCGAGACGAGCTGCTCCCGGGGAACGAGCGCATGCACCGGGTGATCCGGCCCGACCCCCGGGCTCACCACCACCAACGCACAGCCCTCGAGCGCCCCGCGGAGCTGTCTGGCGTCGGGCGCGAGCACGAGTTCAACGCCGATGGCACGCGCACGGTCCGCCGTGTCGTCGCGCGGGCGATCCTCGATGACGACGACGCTCGCGCCATGCGCTCGAGCCACGCGCGCCACCGCCTCGCCGGTGCCTGCGAACCCCATCACTCCGACACGCCCGAGGGTCACGGAGGCTCCGCCGTCGGTCATGTCGTGCTCAATGGGCCGGCAGACTGAGGAAGTCTGCATAGAAGACGCCGAGCGCGAGCGCGGAGAACAGCGCTCCGAGGATCCAGAACCGGATGATCACCGTGGTCTCTGGCCACCCGAGCAGCTCGAAGTGATGGTGCAGCGGCGCCATGCGAAAGATCCTGCGATGGAACCCTCGGAACATCACGATCTGCAAGATCACCGAGAGCGTCTCGAGCACGAAGAGGCCGCCGATGATCGGCAGCAAGAGCAGCACATTGAGCTCGAGCGCAAGACATGCCAGCCCGGTTCCGAGCGCGAGCGAGCCCGTATCGCCCATGAAGATCCGTGCGGGAGCCGCGTTCCACCAGAGGAACCCCACGCACGCGCCGGCGATCGCGATCGCCGCCATCGACAGGTCCAGCGAATCGGGAACGTGGTAGAGCGGGTGGCGGTACTCCCAGTAGCCGATCAGCCCGAAGCAGCTCGCAGCAAAGGCTGTCGCGCCTGCGGCGAGCCCATCGAGACCGTCCGTGAGATTGACCGCGTTGGAAGAGCCGACGATCGAGAGGACCGCGAGGATGACCCATCCCGCGACGCCGAGCGCGACGCCGGGATGGTCATAGCGCGTGAAGGTCAGTGTCGTCGGGAGATGCGAGAGATGGATCGCCAGCAGAGCGAAGACGGCGGCGACGATCACCTGGAGCGAGAACTTCCCGCGCTTTCTCAGTCCGAGGCTTCGACTGTGATGCACCTTGATCCAGTCGTCGAGCATTCCGATCACGGCACTTGCGACAACGGCGGCGATCACGAGGACTCCGCCGGAGGTGTAGGGCGATTTTGTTCCGACATGACCGAGCACGTAGCCGAGCACGATCGCGATCACCATCGCGATGCCCCCCATCGTCGGCGTTCCCGCCTTCGCGGCGTGAAGGGCCGGGCCATCGTGTCGGACCTGCTGGCCGATCCGTCGCGTCGACAGCCAGCGCATCAGGATCGGCGTGCCGAATCCCGCCGTGAGCAGCGCGATCCCACCCGATATCAAGATCGCGATCATGGACGCTTCCTCGTCTTGTCGAGAACGTTGACGCCGAGGCGCGCGAACTCCTCGCGCACCACCTCGCGGTCGTCGAAGCGGATCGTGCGGTCCGCGAACTGCTGCGTCGTCTCGTGGCCCTTGCCAGCGACGACGACGACGTCTCCCGGACGCGCCTGGGAGAGTGCGAGCGCAATCGCCCTTCTGCGATCGGGCTCGACGACCACGCGCGCCGCGGGGTCCACGCCGGCCCGGATCTCCCCGATGATCACCTCGGGATCCTCGCTCCTCGGATTGTCAGAGGTGAGCACGATGCCATCGGCAAAACGCGCGGCTACCGCGCCCATCGCGGGACGCTTGCCCCGGTCACGGTCTCCGCCCGCACCGAAGACGACGAGGAGTCGTCCATGTTTTGTGGGATCCTTGCTCTCGCTCACGTTGAGCACATTGTCCGCGAGCGCGGAACGCGCCGCACTGAGAACCTCCTCGAGACCGTTCGGGGTGTGTGCGTAGTCGACGAGCGCAACGATCCCCCCGGCCTCGATCGCCTCGAATCGACCGGCCACGGGTGGCGCCGCGCTCAGACCCTCGGCGATGACGTCTGCGCCGATCCCGAGTGTCGCCGCGGCCCTCGCGGCGCCGAGCGCGTTCATGACATTGAAGCGGCCGCCGAGTCCGAGTCGCACCAGCCGGCCGCCGTAGCGGAACTCGCTCTGGCCGACGCCGATCTTCAGATCCTTCGCGTCGTCGATCGAGAACGGCTCGACGGGGATCTTGTGGTAATCGAGGATCCGTCTTCCATACTCATCGTCGGCGTTGACGACGCCGACGTTCGCATACTCGGGGGTGAACAGCTTCAGCTTGGCCTCGAAGTACGACTCCATCGTCTGGTGGAAATCGAGATGATCCTGGGTGAGGTTCGTGAACAAAGCGACATCGAAACGAATTCCGGCGACCCTGTCCTGCACGAGCGCATGCGAACTAACCTCGATCGCCACGGCCGCGCAGCCCGCATCGCGCTGGCGCGCGAGGGCGCGTTGCAGATGCGGTGACTCCGGTGTCGTGCGCGCGCCGTCGAGCGTGCCGAGCACCCCTGTCCGCCACCCGTTCCTCTCGAGAATCGAGCGCAGGAGATAGGTCGACGTCGTCTTGCCGTTCGTTCCGGTGACTCCGATGGTCTTCATCGACGCCGCGGGATCGCCATAGAAGGCACACGCCGCTCGCGCCATAGCCATGCGCGCGGTGCCGGGCGCGACGACGAGCTGCACTGCACCGAAGACCTCCTCGGTGACCGAGTGCTCACAGATGAACGCCGTCGCCCCCGCGAGTGCCGCCTCGCGCGCGAACCGGTGTCCGTCGACATGGCGTCCCACGAGGCAGCAGAACAACGCGTCCATCTTGACCTCGCGATGGTCAAAGACGACGTCCGCGATCCTCATGCCGTCCGCGACGCCGAGCACGCACAGAGGCTCGACGCGATCGATGATCGTCTCGATGCGGATGTGACGCTCCTGTCCGTTCAAAGTGGGTCGGTTCATCCCTGGGCCGTCCCCGCGCACTGGATCTGCGAGACCCGCGAGCGCGCCGGTGGCGCAATATCGAAGTGCCGCAGCGCGTATCCCATGATCTGGGCGAAAACCGGGGCTGACACCGAACCACCATAGATGGGCGTCGGATGGTCGAACACGACAATCGCGGACAATTTCGGCGCCTCTGCGGGCACGAACCCGACGAACGTCGCATTGAAATCGCCCGGGATATAGCCCGCCGGGCTCGGAACTTGGGCCGTCCCCGTCTTTCCCGCGACGGTGTATCCCGGCACGCAGGCCGAGACGGCGGTTCCGTCCTGGACGACGCCCTCGAACATCGGGACCATCTCCGAGGCGGTCAGTGCATCGATCGAACGGTGCGGCGCGGGCGGTTTCACGGGCGTCTCGACCCCGGCGGAGTTGACCACACCGTTGACGAGATGGGGAGGAACCAGCACCCCGCCGTTCGCGATCGAGTTGTACGCGTCCAGCACCTGCAGCGGTGTCACCGCCTCGCCGGTGCCGATCGCCATCGAGGGCGCGGTCGCGCCCTCCCACGTCGACGAGGGGCTGACCAGACCCGCCGACTCGCCCGGCCAGTTGAGTCCGGTGTAGCTGGTGAACCCGTAGGCCTTGAGCGCCTCGCCGAGTCGCGTCGCACCGAGGAGCTGTCCGATCTTGATCGTCCCCACATTCGATGACTGCGCGAGGATGTCCTTGACCGCGAGCGACTCGGTCGGGTGGATGTCCGCGTCCTGGAAGACGTAACCACCGATGCTCAGCGAGTAGGGAACGACGAACGTGGTGTTCGGAGAGATCAGCCGGTAGTGCAGCGCGTACGAGACGGTCGCGATCTTCATCACCGATCCGGGCTGGTAGACCGCGGTCACGGCAAGGTTCGACGGGGCCGGGCCGATCGTTCCCGAATCGGCACACGCGCCATTGCGCACGCGACAGAGGTCGACCATCGCGAGGATCGCGCCCGAGTGCACGTCTTCGACGACCGCGATCCCGCTCAGCGCGTGCGAGGTCAGCATCTCCGCCGTGACATCCTTGGTCACCTCGACCTGGAGGGGCTCGTCGAGCGAGAGGACGAGATTCTCCCCGGGGACCGCGCGCGACAGCACCTGCGGCTGACCCGGGAGCTGGACCCCTCCGGGAGCGAGCGGGATGATCTCGGATCCGGTCCGCCCGGCAAGCTGGGCGTTGTAGGCATACTCGAGCCCCGCGTCGCCCTGTCCCGAGCCGTTCACCGAACCGAGGACCGGCTGGAAGATCGACGCGCCCGGAGAGACGCGCACGGTGTCGATCTGCGTGGTGATCCCGGAGAGCCCGAGATTGTTCACGACGCTGTTGACGTCGGCGCTCACCTGTCTGGCGAGCACGACGTAGCCATTCTGCTCTTTCAAGAGCGGGTAGAGCACCGCCGCACTCTCGTGGAGGATCGGGCTGAGCTGGTTCGCGAGACCGAGTGGATCGGTGACGAGGAAGTCATCCGCGATCACGTCGTAGCGCGGCACCGAGAGGGCGAGCAGGTCTCCGTTGTGGTCGTAGATCGAGCCCCGCACGCTCTGCAGGGTCACCGTCTGGTCGAGTTCGCCCTTCGCCTGCTGCGCGTACTGGCCGCCCTGGAGGATCTGCACCCGACCGAGCAGGAGCGCCAAAAGACCAAAGACTGCGACGATGCCGAGTGAGAGAAGGTGGTAACGCCGACGGATCCACTGCGACCGTGTAAGCGGGGCGCGATAGGCATCAGCGCCTGACACCAATGGACTCCTTGCCCTGGCCGGCGACAGTTGGTCCCGGAGCTACCGGGGTGAGATAGACGACGCTTCGCGGCGTGATCATCCCCAGTCGGTGTTCGGCAAGTTGCAGGATGCGTGCCGGCGCCTCGAGCTGGGCGCGGCTCAAGAGGAGGTTCTCGTTCGTCTGGGTCGCGCTGGCGAGCTGGCCCTGGAGGTAGTCGAGCCGGATCTGCTGGGTGCCGAGCAGGTTCTGTCCCATTCCGATGACGAAGATCCCGCCGACGAGGAGAACGGCTGACAACAAGAGCATCGCCCGGGCGCGCCGGCGGCCGACCGCGGGCCCGACTCGGTGCGCGGGGACGACGGTGAGGCGATGGCGGCGCTCGGGAATCTCGTCAATGCGCGGAGCGGTGCTCGCCCGCGAGGCGCCTCCCCTGACAGGTCCGGTTACCGCCATGGGCTCCGCCCGGGATTCTCGGTCGGATCGAGCCGCTCTGCGACGCGAAGTCGCACGCTCTTCGCGCGCGGGTTGCGTGCGATCTCCTCGTCAGAGGCCATGCGCGCGCCGCGGTTCAAGAGGCGGAGCGTGGGTGTCGCGCCACAGACACAGGGAAGGCCCGGAGGGCACTGGCAGCCGCCGGTCGCGCCAAAGAGAAGGTGGTCCTTGGTGATGCGGTCCTCGCCCGAGTGGTACGAGAGCACGATGATCCGTCCCCCGGGCGCCAAGAGGGCGATCGCGTCAT
>DAIDIA010000188.1 GCA_027459565.1 Acidimicrobiaceae bacterium
GCAAAGCGCAAGGATGTGCTCGCGAAGTGCTACGGCGGCGACATCACGCGAAAGCGCAAACTGCTGGAGAAGCAAAAAGAGGGCAAGAAGCGGATGAAGTCGATCGGACGGGTCGAGATTCCCCAAGAGGCCTTCGTCTCCGCGCTGCGCCTTGATGACTGATGCGAGATTATGACGACGCTTGATTCGACGGTGACGCGCGCGCCGGAACGACGCTCCGGGGGTTGGCTCCGATCGCGCATCGAGCGCGGCGTCCAGGCAGCGGTCGGCGGAACACCCGAGGATCTCGCGGAGTACTACGAGCCCGCGGGCGATCCGGGACTCCTCGGTCCTGGCTCCCCGGCGTGGATTGTCCACGGCGATCTCGCGACGATGCTCTACGGGGGTTTTGCCGCGCTCATGCTCCAGACACTTCATCCGCGCGCGATGGCGGGAGTCGCGCAGCATTCGAACTACAAGAATGATCCCACGGGACGGCTCATCCGGACTGCTCGTTTTGTCGCCGGTACGACCTTTGGCCCCATCCCGTTCGTCGAGCAGCTGATCGGCGAGGTGCTCGGCGTCCATGCGCATGTCCGAGGCACGACCAGCGACGGCGTTCCCTACTCCGCGAACGATCCGGATCTCCTCACCTGGGTGCACATCACCGAGGTGCGTCACTTCCTGCGTTCGTACCAGCGCTATGGACCGCATCGAATCAGCAGGGCGATGCAGGACCGCTACTTCGACGATGTCGCGACGATTCCGCTGCGGCTCGGAGCTACCGATGTCCCGCGATCTGTCGACGAGGTCGAGCGGTATTTCACCGCGATGCGCCTCGAACTCCGCGCGACTCCGGAGGCGCTCGAGGCGGTGCACTTCCTCCGTTCGACCTCGGTGCCAACGGGTCAGGGATTTGTGATGAGAAGGGTGAGTGATCTTGCGCGGAGTATCGTTGTCGGCGCCGCGGTCGATCTCTTTCCCGACTACGCGAGAGAGCTCCTCGGACTTGACCGATGGAGTCGGCTCAAGGCCGTTCCGAGGCGACTCGGGGCCATTGCCTTTGGCGCGTTGTTGCGCTGGGCGCTCGGTCCGTCAAAGGTTGCGGTGGTCTCTCGGGACCGCATCGCACGGGGAGCCCCGCAACCCGGCGCTTTGGCGGGCCGCCTGGATCGCCGGGATGGGGACGACGCGCCCTAAGCACTCACTAGAATCGAGTGCTAACGATGGTTGCGGTATCGCCTTGGCACCCGCCAGGGCGCCATGTGAGGTCGAGGTAGCCAACAAGTCCATGCTTGACGCGAGAAAGTCAGCGATCCTTCGAAAGGTCGTCTCGGAACACATCGAAACCGGCGAGCCGGTCGGATCCCAGCACGTCGTGCGCGACCAGACGATCGACGTCTCCGCGGCGACCGTTCGAGCCGAGATGGCGGCACTTGAGCGTGAGGGTTACCTGACCCATCCCCACACGAGCGCGGGAAGGGTACCGACGGACCTTGGGTATCGGTTCTTCGTCGACCATCTCGGCGAACGAGGCGGTCTCGATCCACTTCGCGCCGAGCAGGTCTCGGAGTTCTTCACGAGGGCCCACGGGGAGCTCGACTCGATGTTGCGCGACACCTCGCGATTCCTCTCGACCTTGACCGACTACGCAGCACTTGTGGTGGGTCCTCCCCATGAGACGCTCCTGATCCGATCGGCGCTTCTTACGCGGCTCGCGCCGACGACAGCGATGGTGGTCGTGGTGCTCTCGAATGGCGTAGTCGACAAGCAGGTCTTTGAGGTTGACGCGGCGCTACCCGATGACGACATCGAGAGCGCGAACACCATCCTTCGCCGCCACTTCGCCGGACAGATGCTCTCCGCTCTCACGCCTCCGGAGAGGTCAGGCTCGCCCGGTGTCGACGCACTGATTGGCTCGTGTGTTGCTGCGTTCAACCAGGATCACCTCGGAAGCACCGAACAGGGCGAGGTCTACATCGGTGGTGCCGCGAACATGGCGAACCAGTTCGACACCGTCGACACCGTTCGCGAGATCCTCGCGATCCTCGAGGAATCGCTCGTTGTGGTGACCCTTCTCAGCGAGGTTGTCGCGAAGGGCAACAACGTCTCGATCGGTACGGAGCACGAGATGAAATCGCTTGCGGAATGCTCACTCGTCGTTGCGCCCTATCACGTCGGCGAAGAGGTCGTCGGGACCATCGGCGTGCTCGGTCCGACCCGGATGAACTACCCACAGGCACTCGCCGCGGTTGCTGTCGTCAGCCAACGCCTTGGCCAACAGCTCGCAGGAGAGTAGCAATGGCAACGGACTACTACGCGCTTCTCGGTGTCTCGAAGAACGCCACCGATGACGAGATCAAACGCGCCTACCGCCAGCTCGCGCGAAAGCTCCACCCTGACGTCAATGGCGGCAGCGCCGAGGACGAGGCAAAGTTCAAGGAGGTCTCGGTCGCATACGAGACGCTGAGCGACCCTGAACGTCGGCGGCGCTATGACATGTTCGGTGCCGACGGCCCGCGTCAGGGCGGTCCCGGCGAGGGGTTCGGCGGGTTCGGAGACCTGTTCGATGCGTTCTTCGGAGGGGGCGGGTTCGGAGGCGGCCAGCACCAGAGTGGTCCGCGACGCGGAGACGATGTCGAGGTGGTGCTCGACATCACCTTCGAGGAGGCGGTCTTCGGTGTCGAGCGCTCGGTCACCTACCGCGGACCGGTCGCCTGTACGACGTGCGCCGCGACCGGCGCCGCACCGGGCACGACCCCGACGCGCTGCAAAGACTGCGACGGTCAGGGTCAGGTTCGAAGGGTGCGCCAGTCCATACTCGGCCAGGTTGTCACGACCTCGCCCTGTTCGACCTGTCGTGGACTTGGCGAGATCATCGAGAAGCCCTGTCCCGACTGTCGCGGCGAGGGACGAAGGACCGAGGAGCGCAGCGTCACCGTGGAGGTTCCCGCCGGTGTCGATGCGGGCACGACGCTGCGGATCACCGGCGCGGGCGCCGCACCGGCCCGCGGGGGAATCCCCGGCGACCTCTACGTCCATCTGCGCGTGCTTGCGAGCGAGCGGTATGAACGCAACGGGGCGGACCTGCTCATGACCCTTCACGTGGCATTCACCCAGGCGGCCTTGGGAACGGAGTTGATGGTCGACACCCCCGACGGCGAGGAGAAGATCGAGATCGCTCCGGGAACCCAGACGGGGAAAACAGTCCGCCTCCGCGGCAAGGGAGTGCCCCACCTTCGCTCCAGGGGCCGCGGGGATCTGCACATCCGCATCGAGGTCGACACTCCGACGAATCTCAACCGGGAGCAGGAGCAGCTCCTTCGCGAGCTCGCCCTCTTGCGCGGAGAGCCAGTGCATGAGAGTGGGCTCTTCACCCGCATCAAATCCACCTTCTCCTGATGGTTTCGCCACGGCGCGAAATTCCCGCGCCCGCCGAGGCGCTCCGACACGCCGAGGCGCTCTTCTTTGTCGAAGATCTCGAAGATCCGGTGATCGGCGCCGAGGATATGCACCATCTGCTCGCGGTCTTGCGACCAAAGGTCGGTCAGCACCTCGTGCTCGGTGACGGAAGGGGATCATGGCGAGAGGCCGTCATCACCGCGCTGCCGCGACCCCAACGCCGGTCCCGGGAGGTCGCATCGGACGCCGGAGGGCTCACTCTCGATCTCCATGAGGTCAATACCGACGACGGCGAGGGCTCTGTCGAGCTGACCGTCGCGTTCGCGATGCCAAAGGGGGACCGACTCGACCTTGTCGTGCAGAAGCTCTGCGAACTCGGTATCGATCGCATCGCACCGCTGATTACGAGGCGAACTGTCGTGCGCCTCGATGACGATGATCGCCATCGTCGCCAGGTCCGCTGCGCGAGAGTAGCGCGAGAGGCCTGTTCGCAGTCGCGCCGGCTCAACCTTCCCGACATCCTCGAACCCATGACACTCGGGCAGTTCCTTTCGGGCGCGCCCGACCAGACGGTCTTCGCGGAGCCTGGTGGCGGGGCACTCGACGCGGGGGTGCGCTGTGTGATCATCGGCCCCGAGGGGGGATTTGATCATGATGAAATCCCCCCCCACGCACGTTTCGTCGGGCTTGGACCGAACATCTTGAGGGCCGAGACCGCCGCGATCGCCGCCGGGACGCTCCTCAGCGCGCTCCGCTCGGGTTTCGTCGGCTCGGACTGAGATGCGCGCGTGGGAGGGGCTGTCGCCCGACACCTTGGAGATCGCAGGGGGGTTCGGGTTCTACGTCCATGTTCCGTTCTGTCGGACGCGCTGTGACTACTGCGCGTTCGCAACGTGGACCGATCGCGAGGATCTCATCGATCGTTACGTCGACGCGCTCTGTCTTGAGATTGACCGGACACGATCGGACGGGCGATGGCGCACTCCCGAGACGGTCTTCTTCGGCGGCGGCACTCCGTCACTGCTGAGCGTCGACCAGGTATCTCGCGTGCTTGATCACGCGGAGCCCGCCGCGACAGCGGAGATCACGCTGGAATGCAATCCCGAGTCGACCGATGTACGCCTTCTCTCGGGGATCTCCCGGGCTGGGGTGAATCGCATCTCACTTGGCGTGCAGTCGACAAAGGCCCATGTACTCAAGGGCCTCGGCCGCACGGCGCATGAGGGATCGGTCGAGCGCGCACTTCGCGCGATCGGCACCGCACAGATCGCCAACTACAACGTCGATCTCCTCTTCGGCGGAGCGGGGGAGAGTCCCGACGATTTCGTGGAGAGTCTCATCGAGGTGCTGGGTTTCGATCCCCAACCGGCGCACGTGAGTGCCTATGCGCTCACCATCGAATCGGGAACGCCGCTTGCGCGCGCGCCCGAACGCCACCCCGACGATGATGCGCTCGCGGTGCGCTATGAGTTGGCAGACGAGGTACTCGGCTCGCACGGTTACCGCTGGTACGAGATCTCCAACTGGGCAAAGCCCGGTGCGGAGTGTCGACACAACCTCTCCTGTTGGCTCGGAGGCGAATGCCGGGGGGTCGGCTGCTCGGCGCACAGCCACTGGTCCGGCGAGCGCAGTGCGAACATCTTCTTGATCGACCGTTATGTCGAGGCGGTCCTCTCCGGTGCGGACGCCACGGCGCGTCGCGAACGACTCGACGCATCCGAACGCTCCGAGGAGCTCGTCAGCCTCGTGCTGCGGACCCGCCTCGGTGTGCCTTCGTCCTTGGTGCCCGAGAGTCTCGTTGACGATGGCCTGATGGAGTACTCGGGAGATCGCGCCACGCTCACGCTCCGCGGTCGGCTCCTCGCGAACGAGGTCGCGAACCGTCTCGTGATTCCCCCACAGGTCACGACCGGCTCAGCGCGTGAACCGAGACCTTCCAGAGGAGGTCTCGAGGCCGTTCAGGCAAGTCTGCGGTCGGGAACGAACCAGAGAATCGACACCGACGCGTAGCAGCCATAGGCGATCCACGGACTGACAAAGGCAAATCCGACGCCCGCGGAGTACAGCACGATGGAGACCTTGCCCTTGCGGTCATCGCCGATCGCGCGCGCGACGAGGGAGTTGGGCACGTCGGCCCGGATGATCGCACGCATAAGGGCGATGAACGAGATCGCCGACGCGAGCGCGACGATGCCATAGCTCGCCGCGGGCCAAGATGACCGGTAGTACCGCGCGACCCATTCGGTGAGTACGGGAATCAGAGACAGCCAGAAGAGCAGCAACAGGTTCGCCCACATCACCGTCGCGTTGATACGCGTGGCAGCTCGGAGAAGATGGTGGTGGTTGTTCCAGTAGATGCCGAGAAAGGTGAAGCTCAGGATGTAGACGAGCACCTCGGGAAGCCGTTGACCAAGTGCATGAAATCCGGGACCATCTGGCGATCGAAGTTCAAAGGCAGTGATGGTGATGAGCACGGCGAGGATGCCGTCGCTGAAGGCCTCGAGTCGGCCGGTGCCGATCTCCTGGTGCGGCTCTGCTGCGACGCGTCTGCGGATCATCTTGTCATTGTTGTCGTTTCACGGACAGATGGTGCGTCTTCGCCAATACTCCTCGGTCCGGAACCTCGTCCGCACCGAGGTAATCGCGGGCACCTTGGTGCTGGCCCATGCAGACCTCGACCGCTCCGGAGGGGCGTGTCTAACATTGGCGCATATGGAAATCGCGGACGACTGCCTGTTCTGCAAGATCATCTCCCGGACGGTTCCGAGCGTCATGGTCTATGAAGACGACGAGGTTGTCGCGTTCCGTGATATCGCCCCCGTCGCCCCGGTGCATGTGCTGATCGTCCCGAGGCGCCACATCGTCGATGCCGGCACCCTCGAACGCGAAGATCAGTCAGTGCTGATCGCGATGTTCCTCGCATCGAAGTCGATCGCCTACGAAGAGGGGATAGGCGCAAATGGTTACCGACTGACCTTCAATGTCGGAGAGGACGCGGGGAACTCCGTCGCGCATCTCCATCTCCACCTGCTCGGCGGACGATTCCTCGCGTGGCCACCGGGCTGAGCTACGGCGCCAGACTTCGGGACTCCCCTTGTTGCTGGCGCGTAGAGCCGGGAATCGCTATCGCTATTCGCTGGCGCAGACGTTGAGGCACTCACCGAGCCCCTCGACGACGGTGCGTACCTTTGTCCCCGGTGCGAGGTAGTGCGGTGGTACCTGGGCGTCTCCGACGCCACCGGTGGTTCCCGTCGCGATGACGTCCCCGGGCATCAGCGTGGTGATCTCGCTGATGTAGGAGACGATGTCGATGGGATTGAAGACGAGCTCCCGGGTCCGGTCGATCTGCATCACACGGTCGTCGATCTCGCAACGCACCTCGAGGTCAAGCCCGTAGTCAACCTCGTCCGGAGTGACGAGATACGGTCCGACCGGCGTCGTCCGCTCGAAGGTCTTGCCCTGGAGCCACTGGAGTGTCCTTCGTTGCCAGTCGCGCATCGTGACGTCATTGAGGGTGCACAGCCCCCCGATCGCCGCTCGCGCGCCCTTCGCGTCGACGTGGCGCGCGGGCCTCCCGATCACCACACCGAGTTCGACCTCCCAGTCGGGACAGCTCGCATTCCTCGGCAGGACAATCGGATCGTTCGCGCCGATCAGTGCATTGGTGAACTTC
>DAIDIA010000189.1 GCA_027459565.1 Acidimicrobiaceae bacterium
TAAAAGCACACCATCTTGAACGCGAAGGGCTCTTTGCGGAATTGTGCCCAAAGCACCTTCGGGTTAAATGTGTATAGCTCGTCCATCACATTAATGCCCCGTCACCGACATTTTTCCGAGGTGTCGTCCCTTCCGTCATTCGCCGAGCGAGCTCCGCGACTGAAGCGTCGATTATCGCGAAGCACTCCTGAAAGTATCGGTCGCTCCGTCCATAGGGATCCTGGATGTGCGGGCGAATCGGCCGCGCCCAGAGGCCGAGCAGGGTGACCTGCAGTGCCACGTCGCCACTATTCCGTGAAATCTCGATGAATTGACAGGGCTCGAACACGACGATCAAATCGCCGTCCGTGATACGGCACGATTCCCTTCTTAACGAGCGGTGTGTCAACAAATCAACGGCCCGCCTCTGCGCGTTCTTTAATGCCGCGGGATCCGCCGGCGCCCCATCGGTTGCGTTTAGACCAAAAGATGTCGCCGGCACACCGAGCGCGCGTGCTCTTGCACAGGCGTAAGGACTCCGACAGATGTTGCCCTTGCATGCGAATACCAATCGCCTCACCGCCGCCCAATTGATTTCGCGGGCACCACGATACGCACCGAGCGCGTATAAGAACCGGGCCCGCAGGCCTTCGACATAGCCGCGCTTTCCGCCGAACCGTTCGACATCGATCAATTTCGTACCCTCGAATATCGCCTTACGTCGCTCACGGAATCGCTATTCCATTGTCTCGCCGCTCTGGTAAGCTCACCAGACCTCCAAGGCCCCCTAATTACGAGGTTCCCACGCCTATCGAAATGCGCAAGGTCCTGGTGCTCGATGCGAATCAACGGACCGCCCTCGCAATCATTCGGAGTCTTGGCAGCCGTGGCGTAACTATCGTCACGGGCGACCGGGTCGCTCACTCAATCGGGGCAATTTCCCGGTACGCGTCTACCTCAGTAGTCTACCCGGATCCCACGACAGCTCCCGTCGCATTCGTCCGTGAGATCGTCGCGATCGTCGAGCGCCTCGGGATCGATACCATCATACCGGCGACCGATTTGACGACCATGTTGCTCGTGAGTCAACCTGCCCTGTCAAAAATCGCGCGATTAGCGGCTCCACGGGCAGCGAGCTACGAAACCCTAACCGATAAGGCACGTCTGTTGGAACTCGCCGGCAGACTGCGAATCCCAGTTCCCGAGACGAGGATCGCATCCAACGCGACGCTCGTCATCGAAGCGGCGCATGACATCGGCTTTCCTATCGTGCTCAAACCATCCCGGTCGCGCTACTTGAAGGATGGCGAAGTCGTATCGACCGCGGTCGAGATAGTGAAAGGGCCAAACCAACTCTCCGCCGCATTGGCGCGCACCCGGTGGCTGAACGACATTCCTTGTCTCGTTCAGCGATTCATACCGGGTCACGGCGCCGGTGTCTTCGCTCTCTATGCATCCTCGGGGCCCGTCGCTTGGTTCGCTCACCGACGGATTCGGGAAAAGCCGCCCACCGGCGGTGTAAGCGTTCTTTGCGAAAGCGTTCCGACCGATCCAGTCATGCAAGGTGCGGCAGTCAAGCTTCTTGCCGCTGCTGATTGGAGCGGCGTGGCGATGGTCGAGTTCCGGGTAGCCGGCGATGGAACGGCTTATCTTATGGAAGTGAATGGTCGCTTTTGGGGCTCGTTGCAACTCGCGATCGACTGCGGAGTCGACTTTCCATGGCTTTTGTACCAGCTCACCCAAGGTCGGGTGGCCAGTGTTCCGCCATCGTATACGACGGGAAGACGCTTACGCTGGCTCCTCGGAGATCTTGATAGTCTAATCATCGCGATCCGACGAGGTGGTTTGGGCCGCGGCGACAAGTTACGGGCTGCCGGCGCATTTCTGCGCTCCTTTGCCGATCCTTCGTGCCGACAAGAAATGTTGCGGCTCTCCGATCCGCTTCCCGGAGCGCTAGAACTCGTGCATTGGCTCACGGACTTCCGGCGCCGCCCGTATCGATGATCGCAGCAGGATGGGAGCGACTTACTTCACCACCACGCCAGTAGGCGGCATCGGCGAGGGTTGCGATGTGAAGCCTCCAGTCGAGATCCGGATGTCGTCATACCAAACCTGAAACGGCTGCGATTCCGTTTGCGCCCAGCCGAAAAACGCCACCTTCGCGATAGGTCCATTCGCAGGGTTTCGATTGTAGAGACCGGTAGCATTAACGTAGACCTTGCCGTCGATTTCAAGGTAATACTCCCCGTCCGGCACTGCATTCTGGGCTGTCGTACCGCTGTTGAACTTCACATGAATCCGAAAATGATGCCACCCGTCTCCCCAATCCGCGGATGAAAAGGCGCTCATTTGCGGGGTTTGTACCGACGCAATCCCCCACGATCGCCCTATATGATTGGGATTTAGCCCATTTAGACCGATGACCTGCTGACTATCGTTGACGAGAGTTGATCCGTCACCGAATGATATTTGGTACAGCGCACCGTAATCCCCACCGTTATAGTTGGTAGCAAATGTCGAATCCGCATAGCCGCCGTAAGGGAGACGCTGACCGAAAATTTTGAGGAACTTGCACCCCTCCTTGACACCGGGCATCTTGGCCCAGAATTCGATGTAGACGTCTTCGGTATTTAGAGAAGCAACGTTGTAGTTCGCCCAAATATACCCGCCGCCGGTCGGTACCGGGTACGAGCCCACGAGGGCATTCACGGTTGTTCCGCTCGAATCGGGCGACAACGTCGGTTGCACACTGATTGCACCACCGTGTTGAGCCCCGAACGACCACCCTGGCGCACTGAGGTTCGTCGAATTGAACTTGAGTTCAGTAAGCAGTACGGTCGGTCCGTCGGATGCGGCGGCTGCCGGGATTGTCGTAGCCGCGAGCGTCGTAATGGGACCGACTGTCAAACAACCTACCGATAACATAGCTATCAATCGACCGCGCCAAACATTCATGATTGAGTCTCTCCAGACGACCGCAATTTCAATCAACCCGAATCGGTAAGCTACGGTGGAGCTTCCGTCCGATGTGGACCATAGCGCGAATCTTCCCCCTTATCCATTCTTGTCCGATGTTCTGTGACCGTACGCACGGCATTCGGTCGGAGTTGTAGTGTTAATGTCGCTGACTAAAGACACCACGCCCAATTCGCGTCTCCAATTAGCGACGGTTTCCTCGGCTGCTGCCGGGATTGCGCGCGAGACAGGCGCCACGGAATCAATTACAAGCATGAACATATGATCTCCGTGATGCACGTCATCGATTCCGGCGGACCCGGGGGCGCCGAGACCATCTTCCTCCAGACCGCGACCGGACTCGACCAGTCGCGATTTAGATCGATCGCTGTCGTAGGCCACGAAGGTTGGCTCTCCGAGCAACTCGAGACGCGTGGGATTGGCCCGCACATCGCGCCCGCCAAGGGGTCGTTTAACGTGCGCTATCTTTCCCGTCTACTGTGCCTTGCGCGTCGACACAAGATCGATGTGATCGTCGCACACCTGTACGGATCCGCGGTGTACGCGAGCTTGGCGGGTGTCATCCTCTCCACGCCCGTCGTCTCGGTACTGCACGGCCAAACCGACATACCACATTCCGATCGCTTCATCTCTCTAAAATCGGCAATCGTGCGGAAATGGTCCCGCAAGGTCGTCTTCGTCTCCGAGCGCCTCCAAGATCACCTGGCGCCTCGCTTAGGACTCACCCGTTCGCAGTGCGTCGTCGTCCCGAACGGCGTGGACACCGGCGTCTTTAGCCCCCGCCCGGATCGATCGCTACGCGTCGAACTCACACTGCCTGATGATGCAGTGCTTGTCGGCGCAATCGGCAACATCCGTTCACCCAAAGCCTATGATGTGCTCCTGCGTGCCGCGCATTTGATCGTCAATCGGTCGCCGCGCCTTCATTTCGTGATTGCTGGCGACTGCGCCAACACGCTCGGCGACGAACTTGCCGAGCTCTGTCGAAAGCTTGACATCGACGACCACGTGACCTTCCTTGGCCTCCGCTCGGACATTGCACGGATCCTTAATAATCTCGATATCTTCGTATTGAGTTCGCGCACCGAGGGCTTTTCGATCGCTTGTGTCGAGGCGATGGCCTGCGGCGTCCCGGTCATCGCGACCCGGAGCGGCGGCCCGGAGGAGATCCTCGAGGGGGAAGCTGGAATCCTGGTGCCGACCGGAGATCCGGCGGCGATCGCAGACGCTCTCGAAAGAGTCGTCTCTTCGAGGGATCTTGCGTCCACACTCGCCGCCACAGCGCTTCGGCGGGTTCATCAGGAGTACTCGCTCGGCAAGATGCTTTCCCGTTACGAAGCGCTCCTTGCGAGCGTCGCGCGCGCCCGGCAGAGCCGAACCGGAGATTCAGAGCCAGCCGCTCAGTCGCGCGACGAATGAATCTCGTGTTTGACTCACGTCCTCGTGCACGCCAATTCGGCGAATGAGGTACGGGTCCCTGCCCGCGGCATGCCATCCAGGGCGCGTCGTAACCGCACCCCGGTAGTTTCGGCGCACCCAGTCGATCGCCTCTGGAGCGGTATCCCCGTTCGGGTAACAGAACAAATCGATTGCCTGCCCAGTTAGGTTGCGAAGCGCCCGTTTGGACTCGACGACCTCGCGCTCGAGTTCTTGGGATGACGCATGGCCTCCGAGCCGAAAGTGCGTTGCGGTGTGCGAACCGAAGCGCACCAGACCGGTCGCCGCCATCCGCGCGATTTCCTCACCGCTGAGGATGTCCGTGCCGTCCGGGGAATCGGCCACGCCCGCATCAATCGACTCCAGCAACCCGCGAATGTCT
>DAIDIA010000190.1 GCA_027459565.1 Acidimicrobiaceae bacterium
AGCTCGAGCACCTCGGCGATCTCCCCGGGAGCCTCGTCGAGGCGGATCTCGCCGCGACGCAGCCGATTCATCGGGCTGTGCTCGCGATAGGTGCTGAACACCGCGTCGACCCAGTGCAGGGTCTTTCGCGCACGCGAAAGCGCCAGGATCTCGGCCGCGCGACTCAGCCCCGAGGGATAGATGTCGATGGAGACGACAGTGCCCATCACCGCCTCATCGTGATGGAACACCCCTCCGGTCATTCCGGCGCTCGTGTGGGGATGCCCAGCCGACCGGCATCCGTCGATGCGGGTGCCCTACTACTACTGCTCAAGCTCGCCATAGAGCCAACGGCGTCCGCGCGCGTAGAGATCGTCGAGCTCTTGACCAACGAGTCCCGGCATGTCGCGCTTTACGTCGTAACCGATGCTGCTCTGGAGGTACGCGAGGTGACGGTAGCCCTCGGGAAACGAACCGAGGAGCGCCTCGTCAAGCTGGAGCACGGCGGAGGGACTCACCGGATCAAGACGGTCCTTCTCGTAGATCGGCTGACGGAGGTTGAGCCTCCACAGTCCGTCGCGCCTCTCGAAGAAATCATAAAAACGACCGGTGCAGACGACATCGCAGATGACGCCATGTACAGGAGCGCGCTGGGAGATGGTCATCTTCGTCTCGGCGATGGCTCGGTCCTTCGCGACCGTGATCGTCGATCCGCCGAGGAAATGCAGGATCCTCACGCCTCGCGCGAATCCCTCCTGACTCACCTTGATGAAGTCCTCGAACGACCCCTGGAACCAGGTCGCCATCATGATTCCCTCGGGATGCCAGACCGATCGGAACTCATCCCATCGGTTGGCGTCGCGGTACATCACCCAGTTCTCGACGACCTCCCGGATCTGCTGTCGGTCTGTGAACGTCTCGTCCGTAAGCGTCATTGCCTTCCCCCGCGTGGTCGCTCGATGTGATCTCCCGCCGAGCTTATGCCTGAGGAGGTACCCACGTGCCGAGCGCCGCGCGGCTCCGCGCATGCACGGCCCCACGAGAGAGTGCGTTGGGCGGTGGCGATGAAGTGCGCCGTGTATCGTGATGGCGCACATTACGGAGGAACGCAAAGCCAACGAGGCGTCTCCCTGGGTCCCGGAGGAAGAGATGATCGCCGAGAAGCCCACGCGCTCGACGTCGCGAGATATCCGCGAACCCCTTCGCCGCATCCTGCGGACCTGCATCTCGCTTTCGGTATCGCTGGTCGTCATTGATCTTCTCTGGCGCCACGTCGCCACGACGCTTCGGCAAAAGACCGATGTCGTCGGATATCCCCTCTATGCGAACTTCAATGTCAACCGCTATCTCGATGCCTTCTATCTCGTCGCGATCATCGGTCCCGCCTGCGTCATTGCGATCTACGCGCTCCTCGCGCGCTTTGGACCACTGGCGCGCATCGCGCCGAGACGCACGGCTCCGCGCAACGGCCCGGTCTCGGACGGAGACGAGCCGGACCCCGGCCCATCACCGCTGCGCGAACCCTCGGAAGACACCTCCCCGACGAGCGCGACCCCCGTGCTCACTGGCGTCAACCGGATCGCGCGGATCTTCTTCGTCGGCGCTCTGCTCGGTGCCGAGGTCGCAACCGCCTCGGGACCACGCGCGGTGAGCACGGTCTCCATCATGGCTGCCAGCGGTGCTGGGCTCGTGGTGCTGGTCATTGCCCTGGCAAAGACCATCTCGCTCGTCTCGAGAGGCACGGCGTCGTGGTGGATCCACGCCTCGCGGATCAACAGTGTCCTTGCGATCGCATCGGTTGCCCTCGTCTATCCCATCTCTCGCGCGACAAAGGTGATCGTCGGACAGAGCGGGCAGGTGGTGCACTACCCGTGGCTCCCGATCTGGATGGTGATCGTCGTCGTGGGCCTGCTTGTCGGGTACCTCGTCCACGGCCTCAGGAGCGGACGCCGGTCCGCAAGACACTTCGAACGACGCATGATCTTCCTCGTAGCGATTCCCGTGGCGATCTTCATCAGTCACGCGGTCATCATCGGCGCGCTCGGGGGGATGGACATCTTCGGCGAAGGTGAGTTCCTCGCTGGCGGATGGCTGCTCATGCACGGTCTGTTGCCGTGGCGCGATCTCTATCTCATCCACGGAGTGTTTGACGACGGATTCAAATCCATCGTCGGTTTCCAGGTCTTTGGGAGAACCCGCTGGGGCGCCACAGCCGGAATCACCCTGCTGCTCGCCCCGCTCTATTGGGTTGTTACCTATTACTTCGCGGCGCTGGTGTTTTGGCGCCGCCCGTATTTCGTCATCGCCGCCGCCGCATCGGTCACGCTCGGGGTCTTCGTCGACTGGGATCTGCGTTATCTGTTCTGGCCGGTCGTGCTGGTGCTCTTGTCCCGGGTACTCCAGCATCGCTCCCCCGCGCGCGTCGCGCTCCTCGGCGCCGCGTTGATCGTGCAGGCGATCCTCATCCCCGAGATGAGCTACGCGCTCATCGCGTGCGCCATAACGCTCGTCGCATTCGAGATCTATGAACGCACACCTGGTCGGCTCTCCCTCTCCGACGTTCGGGCGACCCTCTGGTCGGCGGTCACCGCTTTGATCCTCGGCGGAGCGTTTGTCGTCTGGCTCGTCAGTGAGCGGGCACTCGGCGGCTTCATCGGTTACTTCGAGAACTTCGCGAGCGCGCACAGTCTCACCGGGGGCATCCCGCTCTACACGACCTATGCGGTCTCGGCCGCGACGAACGCGTTCGGCATCACCCGGCACCTGACCGCGTCGCCACCGCTCCTCACGCGATACGGCTATGAGCTCTTTGTTCCAGTCGCAGCCGTCCTCGCGACGATCTTCCTCGTCTGTGCGAAGGTTCGGGGCGGGAGGAGGCTTGTCACCCAGGACTGGCTCTGCGTCGCCTCCGCGATCTTGGTCGCGCTGTACTACCAGAAGGGTATTAGCCGCGCGGACGCCGGTCACCTCGCGGAGGTTTTCGAGGTGACGGTCCCACTGCTCTTGCTGCTCGCTTATCGACTGGTCATCGCGGTCGAAGAGGGCGCAGTTCTCCTTTGGAAGAGATCACCCTGGCGATCGGGGAGTCTCGCACGCGGATCCGTATCGTTCGCGGTGCTTGTTGTGCTTTTGATCATCACCCCCGCGTCCATACCCTCGCTCTTCGATCCGATGCCCGCGCACTTCCAGGCCGCGGTCGCGAGCCCTGCTCCACCGAGTCCCGTACCGGGCGGCCCCGGACTCGGCTACAGCGTCGATGCCATCGCTCCGGGAGTGGTCGCGGACATCGGCACGATCTTTGACTACTACGCAGGAAGGAACGGGGCGGTCTTCGATTTCAGCAACGCTCCGTCGATTGTTTACTTCCTCCTGGAGAGAAGGCCGGTCTCGCGCTTCTATGACGTTGCCGACATCGAGACCCCGACTGCGCAGCGCAATGCGATCAGCGATCTTGTCCGCGCAGAGCCGATTGTGGTGTTGTTTAACGGCGTCGGCATGGGAACATGGGATTACATCCCCAACGAGATACGCGATCCGATCCTCTCGGACTGGATCCTCTCGCACTACCGTCCCCTTGTCATGGTCGACGGACAGCTCCTCTTGATCCGCGACACGATCACCTCGCCAAAGCCGCTGCCGAAGCTGTCGACCACTCCGCGCACGCGATCGCTCTATCTTTCGCTCGGACAGTGTGCCTGGGGGTATATCCCCAATTTCTTGAACATCGAGAGCGCGCGCGGGGCACGGCCGCGCGCAAGGGTCGCCCTGACGCGGGTGAGATCGACGTCAAGCGGCACGATCTACCGGTTCATCGCCCCGGAGAGCCTTCGCGCGTACCACTGGATCTCCGTCACCGTGAACGGCACCCGCAGTGACGTCGGGCTCTCGATCGCGAATGTCGCCCACCGCTCCTTGCGCGACATCTCCTGGGTGCAACAGGGCTCCGGAACGAGCGAGGTCGAGGTCGCAAGCTGCCTGCAATGGCACGGATACGGCCGCGTGCTCTACCTCCGATATCTCGGACCGGGCCGTCCGGGAGCCGTCGAACTCATCGGCTGACGGGCCGGGGCCCGGGCCACAGAGGCGGATAGCCTTCGGACATGGCACAGCTCGTACGGCACAACGCCACCATCACGATGAAGCTCGGTCCGCTCGAGCGAATCATCTCGATGCACTTCGCGCCGGTCATGATGGACGCCGCCCAGCTGCGGGGCGTCGAGGTGGTCGATGACATCTGGACCAAGGTGCGCGGCGTGCGTCCCCCCTTCACCTGGTCCAGGGATCGATTCTGCATCGGCACCCGACGCGGCCTTTACGGCAAGGACTTCACCGCGGTCTATGGAACCGGGGCGGGAATCTGCGTCGAGTTCGAGGGCGGGACGTGGTCGCGATTCGTCGCGACGGTCCCCTTCCCAGAAGATGTCGCGGCGTTGCTGCGCGGCTAGGAACCGGCGGGTGACTCGTCTGGTCGGGAAGGAGGCACTCCAGGCGATGCCGGACTGCCGGCGACACCTGCGTGCGGCAGCCGCACGATGAACGTCGTGCCCTGGCCGACCTCGGACTCGACACGCACCGTCCCGTGATGCGCGCTGACGATCGACGCGACAATCGCAAGACCAAGTCCCGATCCACCGCTGCCGCGCGTACGCGAGGGATCCGCACGATAGAAACGCTCGAAGATGTGACCGAGATGCTCCGCGGGTATGCCCTCGCCGTGGTCGGTCACGCGAAGCTCGACACCCGTCTCGTCGAGATGCACTCCGACCTCGATGGGTGTCGTTGCCGGCGTATGGCGGAGTGCGTTCTGCAAGAGGTTCATCACCATCTGGCGTAGTCGCTGCTCGTCGCCGGTCACGATCGCGTCCGCATCGACATCGACGCTGACCTGACGCTCGGGCGCGACGACCTGAACGTCTGCGGCCGCATCGGTGACGATGTCTCCGATATTCACCGGAAGCTGCTCGAGCGGCCTGCCCTGGTCGAGCCGCGCCAGCAAGAGGAGGTCGTCGACGAGCACGCCCATGCGGATCGACTCGTCCTCGATCCTGCGCATCGCGAGCGCGAGGTCTTCGGGACGATTCTGGGCACCGCGGCGAAACAGTTCCGAGTACCCGCGGATCGAGGTCACCGGCGTACGCAGCTCATGGCTCGCGTCGGCAAGGAACTGCCGGAGCTGGCTCTCCGAGGCCTGCTGCTTGGTGAATGCCCCCTCGATGTACCCGAGCATCGTATTCAGCGCGGCTCCGAGCCGGCCGACCTCGGTGCCAAGGTTGTCCTGCTCGATCCGCCTCGAGAGGTCTCCTGCCGCGATCTCCTCGGCGATGACCTCGATGTCCTCGAGTGGACGCATGCCGATGAGGACCACCATGTATCCCAGCACGACCAGCGCGGCGATCACCGCCGCCGTGACGATGACGTCGACGATCAGGAGCTTGTTCATCGTTCCGGCGATGCTCGAGAGGGGAATGGCGATGAGCGCGAGCGCCGGTATCTGCGGACTGAAAGCTGTCGGGCGGATGACGATGAGCTCCGGGCGCACCCGGTAGATCCCCGAGAGCGGCGCCGGCCCCGTTGCGGTCGAGGAGAATATCGACGAAGCCGACAGCGTCCCGGCCTCGGCGCTCTCCAACAGGGCGGAGCTCACCGCGGAGGAGACCTGGAGATGCACGGCGGAGTTGTTCGTTCCCACCAGGGTGCCGTCCGCGAGCGTGACGCGGATGTAGGTGTTCGTCGGCAGGGTCTGGTTCTGGGTCAATTCAATCGCACCCGAGGCGCTCAGGCGGAACACTCCCGACTGGATCGCGAGAAGCTCCTGGTCGATCTGCGAACTCAGATAGGAGCGGATCTCCTGGTAGATGACAACATCGGCGGCGACAAGTCCGACGACGACGATCGCCGTCATCCCGACGAGGAGCCGCGTCCGCAACGAGAGGTTGCGCGAGATGCGGTGGACGCGCTTCAAGGCGGTGGCTGCCACGCCCCGAAGAGACACGGTGCTATGCAGATACCGGCGTGCGCAGGCTGTATCCCGCGCCGCGCAGGGTATGAATCAGCGGCGGCCCGAGAGAATCGACCTTTTTCCTGAGGTAGCTGATATAGGTCTCAACGACATTTGCGTCGCCGTCGAAGTCATACTCCCAGACGTAGTCGAGGATCTGCGCCTTCGAAAGGACGCGCCGCGGATTCATCATGAGATAGCGCAGCAACTTGAACTCGGTCGGCGTGAGTTCGATCGAGGTGTTGTGGCGGAATACCTCGCGCGTCTCCTCGTCGAGCTCGAGATCTGCGAACGAGAGCCGTGTCGAGGAATCGCCGACATCGGTCGCTCGCCGGAGTACCGCGCGTATGCGCGCGAGCAGCTCCTCGAGACTGAAGGGCTTGGTCACGTAGTCGTCTCCGCCGAGTGTGAGTCCGCGGATCTTGTCCTCGGTGGCATCCTTGGCCGTGAGGAAGAGGATCGGAACGCGACGCGCCTCTTGACGCAGCCTTCGTGCGACCTCGAATCCGTCGAGATCGGGCAACATGACGTCGAGGACGACCAGGTGGGGCCGGAAACTTGCCACCTCGTTGAGCGCCTCGCGCCCGTTCGCCGCGCTCGACACCTCGAATCCCTCGTAGCGGAGCGCAGTCGTCACCAAAGAGGTGATGTTCGGCTCGTCGTCGACAACGAGTATGCGGGTGAGCGGTGAATCCATTGCTCCATTCTCACAGCGTCAGCTGTGAGAAATCTGTGAACTCACTGTTGAACAGTCGAGAGCGGGCGGCAGGGGGCTCTGGGCTATCTGGGGCCGACAACGGAAGATCCCGCCGTCCCGATGATCCTGCGGTACAGATCGAGGTGGGCTTTGGCCATCTTGTCTGCCGAGAAGTTGGCCTCCACATGTGCCCGGCACTCCCTCCGGTCGATCGCACCGACATCTTCGATGCAGGCAACGAGGTCCCCGTCGCGTTCACCGGTGCGGCCGACGGTTCGCGACGCGATGATCTCTGGCACCGCCCCCCTTCGTCGGGCGACGACCGGGGTTCCGCAGGCGAGCGCCTCGATCATCGCCAGCCCGAAGGGTTCATTCCAGGTAATCGGGTTCAGCAGGCACCGGGCGCGCACGAGTTGTTCGCGCTTGTCGTGTTGGTTGAGTTCGCCGAGGTAGACACAGTCACTCCCGAGATGCGGACGCACCGCGGACTCGAAATAGGCAACTTCCATGGCGTCGGTCATCTTCGCGCCAATACGCAGCTCGATCCCCGCCGCGCGCGCGATGGCGATTGCCTCGGCGATGCCCTTGTCCGGGCTCATCCTGCCGAGCACCAGCGCGTAGTCATCCGCATCCTCTCCGAAGGGATAGTCATCGAGATCGATTCCGTGATGTATCACCCCTGCGGTGTCAATCGAGACCGCCGCTGCCGACCGGGCGTGCGCGTAAGAGACCGCGACAACGGGGATCCTGCGCGTCTGTGAGCGATAGACGGACAGATACGGCTCGGCGAAGAGATTGTGGTTCGTCGTGAGCACAGGACCGGCGATCTCGCTGCTCGCGTACACGGGTCCGATCGTGGTGTGGTCATGCACGATGTCGAATCCCTCGAAGGCCCGGTAACCCTCGATCACCTGGCGCATCTCGACGAGCGAGCCACCGACATGGACTCCGGGTGCGACGTCTACGACGGAATCGACCTTCACGGGACAGGTGCTGTCTCCGGTCGCAAACAGCGTGACCTCGTGTCCCCTCGCAGCCAACGCGCGCGCGAGCTGGTCGATCATCAGCTCTGAGCCGCCATAGCCGACCGGGGGAACCGTGACCCAGGGCGGAGCGATCAGACCGATCCGGAGCGATGCTTCATTGCTCACGCGCGACCTGTCAGACCTTTGCCATGTTCGCGAATCGCGCGTAGTTCTCCACAAAGGCCAGCTCGACCGATCCCGTCGGTCCACTTCGATGTTTCGAGACGATGATCTGCGCAGAGCCGCGCTCCGCGGTCTCGCGGTTGTACAGCTCGTCGCGATAGATGAACATGACAACGTCCGCGTCCTGCTCGATCGCTCCCGACTCACGAAGGTCAGCGAGCATCGGACGCTTGTCCTGGGCAGTTATGCCCGTCTGGCTCAAACGTGGATCGTTCGAACCCCTTGCAAGGAGAC
>DAIDIA010000191.1 GCA_027459565.1 Acidimicrobiaceae bacterium
GGGATCGGACAACTTCTGGCAGATGGGCGACACCGGCCCCTGTGGACCGTGTTCGGAGATCTACTACGACCGTGGGCCCGCATACGGCGCGGACGGCGGACCCGCGAACGGTTCGGACGAGCGCTACATCGAGATCTGGAATCTCGTCTTTATGCAGTTCGACCAGGCCCTCGACGGTTCGCTCGCGGATCTCCCCCGGAAGAACATCGATACCGGCGCGGGACTGGAGAGGATGCTGACCCTGCTCCAGGGCGTCGAGTCGGTATTCGAGACCGACCTTGTGAAGCCGATTGTCGAGGAGGCGTCGCGCCTTACGGGTCACAAGATGGGAGAGTCGCCCGCGGTCGACGTCGCGTTGAGGATCCTCGCTGACCACGCGCGCTCGATGACCATGCTTGTCTCGGACGGAGTCTTCCCGAGCAATGAGGGTCGCGGATACACGCTTCGCCGGGTCATCCGGCGTGCGGTGATGCGGGCACACCAGCTCGGGGTGCAAGAGCTGGTCACACCTTTGCTCGTGTCGAGCGCGACGGCGAGTCTCAAGGTTGCCTATCCAAAACTCGAACACAATGAGGACTTTGTGCAGACCGTGGTTGCGCACGAGGAGGAGGCATTCCGCAAGACGATTCGGTCGGGGACTCTCCTCATCGAGGACGAGTTGAGGAAGGGCGCGACAACGATCGAGGGTTCGGTTGCATTCAAGCTTCATGACACCTTCGGTTTTCCGATTGACCTGACCGTCGAGTACGCCGGCGAGCGCGGGGTAGGCGTCGATCGCGCTGGGTTCGACGAAGCGATGCAGCTCCAGCGCGAGCGGGCAAGACTCGCGAGCAGGCTTACTTCCGGAGCCGCGGACTCTGCTGGGCCCTGGAGATGGCTGCTCGACGAGCATGGTGCGACGAACTTCGTGGGTTATGCGGAGAGCCGGAACGCCGCGCGGGTACTGGGGGTGTTCTCGCGCGATGACGCGGAGTCCTTTGAGAACTATGAGGGTGAGGGCACTCCCTCCGGCGCTGCGTTCGTCGACGTCGTATTGGACTCGACCCCCTTCTACGCGGAGGGAGGCGGTCAGATTGGCGACAGTGGATTCATCAGGGCGGCATCCGCGACGATGCGCGTTCTCAACACCACCCTCGCAGCGGAGGGGCTCATCCGGCACAGCGGCTACCTGCTCGAGGGGGAGCTCGCCGAGGGCGATGAGGTGATCGCCGAGATCGACGAGGACCGGCGTCTTTCGATCCGCCGGAACCATACGGCAACACATCTTCTCCAAAACGCCCTCCGTCAGGTCCTCGGGGGGCATGTGAAACAGCAGGGCTCGCTCGTTGCACCCGACAGGCTGCGTTTTGACTTCAGCCACTTCGGTGCTCTCGATCCGCTCGAACGCACAGAGATCGAACGTCTTGTCAACCAGGAGATCATCTCTGACCGGGACGTGCACATCTACGAGACCTCGAAGCGCGAGGCGGAGGAGGCGGGCGCCATCGCATTCTTTGGCGACAAGTACGGCGAGACCGTACGCGTGGTCGAGGCGGGGACCTCGTCGGTCGAACTCTGCGGTGGGACGCATGTCGATGCCCTTGGCATGATCGGTCCCTTCCGGATTCTCTCCGAGGGATCGATCGGCGCGAACACCCGTCGCATCGAGGCCGCGACCGGCGTCGCCGCTCTCTCGGGTTTCCAGGGCGACCGCGACCTCGTCGAGCGAAGCGCCGCGGTACTGCGGTCCCCGCCCGGAGAACTCGAAACCGCCCTTGTCCGACTCGTTGAACGTCAAGGTGAGCTGGAAGGCGAGATTCACGCGCTGCGTGCTCAGCGTCTGGGTGACGAGGCGAAGAGGCTCGCGGCGAGCGCTGTCGACGGGGTGCTTATTGCAAGGAGGGATCATCTTGAGCCCAATGCGTTGCGTGAACTTGCCCTTCTGATCCGGAACCTTGGTGTCGGCCAGATTGCACTCGCGGGAACACCCGAGGGGGAGCGAGTGGCGATTGTCGTCGCGCTCGCTGATGCCAGCGAACTGAATGCCAAGGAGACTGCCAGCGTCGGCGCCCGAATCGTCGGTGGTGGCGGTGGCGGAACACCCGAACTTGCAACCGCTGGTGGCCGCGATGTGACGCGGATCGATGAGGCACTTTCGGCGATGGAATCCACAATTCGCGAGAGGCTGTGATCGCCATAGTAAATCCGCATGGAGGCGACCAGGAGCGCGCGTCAGGCGGACGGATTCTCGGAGTCGATCTTGGCTCGGTGCGTGTTGGCGTGGCGCTTTCCGACTCGCGACACATCCTTGCAAGTCCCCTCGCGGTGCTTCGCCGCGACGAAACCGACGTGCACGGCGCGATCGGCAAGATCGTCAAGGAGTACGCGGTGATACAGGTTGTTGTGGGGCTGCCGCTGTCGATGACCGGTCGCGATTCGGTTTCCACGCGGGCGGTCAAATCCGAGGTTGGAGTACTCCGCGATCTTCTCGATGTCCCCGTCATCCTTGTTGACGAGCGCCTGAGCTCTGTCGAGGTGAACGCCCGACGCGAAGAGCTCCGCCGGCTCAGCAATTCCGTCCGGCGGGGAGGACGCGGTGGAACTGCCAGAACCTACGGGAAGCGCGGTACTCCCAAGGGGCCCGCGGTCATCGATGATCTCGCCGCGGCGATAATCCTGCAGTCACATCTTGACCGGCTCGTCCACGACCGGGCGAAAGAGTAAACCGAGGACCGAGATCACTATGACCGAAGCGCACGACCACATCATGCCGATCACGGGAGCGACCGAATTTGTCGGGGTGATTGGAGACCCTGTGGCGCACTCACTCTCGCCGAGGCTCCACAATCGGGCCTATGCGGCGCTCGGCGTCGACCTCCGATACGGCGCGTTTCGTGTGCCCATGGGCGAACTGCAGCCCGCAATCCTCGGCGCGCGCGCCCTCGGCTTCCGCGGCCTCTCGGTGACGACTCCGCACAAGGACGATGCCGCACGATTCTCCGATCAGCGCTCGGATGATGTCGAGTTGCTCGGAGCGGCGAACACCATCATCTTCCTCTCGAGCGTTGTCGTCGCGGAGAGTACGGATGGGCAGGGTCTGATCGACGATCTTGCGATCAATCGCGACTTCTCACCGAAGGGCGAACGGTGCGTCGTGCTCGGCGCCGGAGGTGCCGCGCGAGCGATTGTGCTCGCTTTGACCCGCGCGGGCGCGAGCGAGGTCATCGTCGTGAACCGAAGCGAGAAGCGCGGGCATGAGGCGATTGCCGTCGCCCCGGAGAGAGCGCGGCTCGGAACGCTTGGAGACATCGCAAACGCGACGCTTGTCGTGAATGCGACATCGATCGCCCTCCAGCACGATGCGGGCCAGAGCGCGCGTGACGATGCGCTCAGACTCGCGGACACACTGCACCAGGGACAGATTGCCGTCGATATCTCCTACAAGCCGGCGAAGACCGCGTTCCTTGAGATTGCGGAGGAGCGCGGTGCCGACATCCGCAATGGCTTGGGCATGCTCGTGCATCAGGCGGCGGCGCAGGTTCACCTGTTCACGGGATTCGCCGCACCGGTCGACGAGATGTGGGGTGAGCTCAGCGAGTTTCAACGCCTCTGAGGTGATCTCGGTCAACCGGTTGACCGATCACGTCGCGAGCCCGCCATTAGGGAGGCCCGGGCCGTCCTCGAGGACGACGATGGGGATGATCCGGTCCGTCTTGCTCTGATACGCGTCATATCCCGAGTAGACGCGCCTCGCCTGTGACCAGAGTTCCATGCGCTCTGCCTCGGCTGCGACGCGCGCGTATTTGGTGGACCGTTCACCCTTGGTTTCGAGTGCGACCCGGTGGTGCTTGACGATGTTGAGGAACCAGTCCGGATGTCGGTCGCTCCCTCCATTCGACGCGACCAGCACGAGACGCGAGCCCACGCGGACGAGAACGAGGGGAGTGACGTGTTCCTTCGCAGTGTGCCGACCGGTCGTGGTGAGGAGGCAGAACTCCACCTCGCCGAGGCGCCATCCAAGGCGTCCACCGGTGACCTGCCAGATACGCCGGTGCAGCGCAGGGATGGCGCGCGCGAGTCTGGCGACGAGCCAGTCAGGGAGCTTCATCAAGCGGCTCATCCTTTTCGAGTACGAGCTTGGCCGCACGAAGGCTGATGGCGAGTGCCCGCTCGACAAGACTCGTACTCAGTGGCGCGATGAGCCTTGCGATGCCCTTGAGTGCGTAGGAGATCTCGACATGGAGCCGTGTGCCCCCGCTTTCGAGACGATGGCACGAGATGAAACGTGTCTCACTGTTTGTCGGATAGCTGTTGAGCACCGTGATCGAGGCACCCTCGACGAGATCGGTGACCTTCGACAGGCCCGTCTGGGTCTTGTCGCGGAAGATTCGTGTGATTGTCGCCTCGGCACCGATGGCGATCGGTGCCTCCGAGAGACTCTTCATCTCCAGAATCGCGGGATCCCATATCGGCTGGAAGGCAAAATATTGCCCACAGACGCGTCGAAAGACCGTCTCCGCGGGGCGGTCAACAAACTGATCGGCTCCGATTTCGAGCATGGTGTGGGACCTTCTAGCCCTTGTCGAGGTGCTCGAAATGGAGCGCCGTACCGAGCAACAGATCCTCGCTCGAACGGGGCCCGAGTAGTTGGAGGCTCGCCGGCAGACGGTGTCCGGCGTCGATCGGGAGCGCAACCGCCGGGTATCCGGCGAGATTGAATGGCATCGTCAGATGGGTGAACACATGATCGAATGCCTCCTCAAGCGGAGGGGCGAAAAAGCCCACCGAGGGAAGCGCAAGGAGGTCGACCTCTCGAAAGAGCGCGTCGAGCTGGTCCTGCCACCGCCCGCGAAACACGAGTGCGTTCTTCAGCTCGCTCTCTGTCAGGCCCATGCCGATCCCGAGCCGCTCCCGGACCGGCTTGCTGAGCATCGCGAAGAGTTCTTCGTCGTCAATGATCGCACGGTTGGATGTGACCGCTTCGAAGTGCAAGATGGTCGAACCCGCATCATATGCGGTCTTCCAGTTCTCGATTCTGACCTCGGTGCATGCGATCCCCGAGCGAAGACAGATCCGATCGACCGCTGATTGGATCCTCTCGTCTATATCGACACCTGTTGAGCGAACGATACCGATTGACCTTGCACAGTCACCGATCGCGAACTGCGGCTCGAGAAGTTTCATGCCAAGAACCAGCCCGGAGACATCCCGCGCCATCGGACCAACCGTGTCGAGCGTCGGCGACAGTGGATAGACCGATTCGAGCGAGATTCGACCATGTGTCGTCTTCAGTCCGGTGGTGCCACAGAATGCGGATGGCACCCGAATGGATCCTCCACTGTCAGAGCCATAGGCGACGTCAACCTCATCGATTGCGACGGCGACGGCCGAACCGCTCGAGGAACCTCCGGGAAGGAGTGTCCCATCGAGCGGGTTGACCGGCGTGCCGAAATAGGGATTCACACCCGATGCCCCGAACGCGAGCTCGTAGAGGTTTGTCTTGCCGATTACTCGGGCGTCCGCCTCGCGAGCACCGCGCATCAACGGGGCATCTGTGGTTGCCTCGCGGGCGTTGGCTGCGACAGCGGGGGATCCCGCGGTGGTCTTGACACCCGCGACGTCGATCAGATCCTTGACGCCAAGTCGTGGGCCGGTGCCCGTCGATTGCATCCTCGTGATGAACTCGTGCATGACGCCACGTTAGTGCGAGGAGAGTTCGATCTATCGAGCAAGTATGGATCGTCAGTAGGCAGGAGCGCAGTAGGGAGAGCCAGGCGGCGTTCCGATGGGAGCCACGGAGGGCGCAGCAGAGGGAATGGCAACTCCAGCGAGCCTCCCGGCTCTCAACACCGCGGCCCTGGATATCGATGCGGGCGAGAGCGCGTGAGTGAAGAACCTCAGTGTCATGTTGCGCACCGCATCGAAGGCAAGGGGGTCAGATCCATCAAATGGGCCGAGATGAGTGGCCCCGAGGATCTTCAGGAAGAACTTCTCACCTCCGATTGCGTTGTACATCTGCACCGACAGTTGCGGCTCGTTGCAGGTGTCGTTGGCACTCTGAATGACAAGGGCGGGAATTTCGCCGCTGCTCGGCTCTCGGTAGAACGCCGAATCTGCCGAGATCTCGTACCCGGCGAAAACGGCGACCCCGCGGATGGACGCCCGATCGAGAGCGTATTTCGAATCAAAAGCGTAAGCGTCGACGAGCGCGGCGCCATCGGACTGGCCGGCGAGGATGATCTCGTTGAGGTCGACGAGGCCATGGAAGAGGCTCTTGGGACGAGCAGAGAACCGCGCGACCTGAGAGAGCACGAAGGCGATGTCCTCCGGTTCATTGACGAGGTCGTCCTCGGGGTTGCCGTGCGGGTATCCAGCGTCGATCGCGGGATCTGTCCTTGGATAGGTGGTATCGGGGAATTCGGGCGATATCACGACGTAGCCCTCGCGAACCCAGGCATCGAGCAGCTTCGCATAGAGATCAGGCTTCGCTCGGTAACCCTCGGCAAACACAATCGTCGGATATGGCGTCGACGGATACAACACCGGCGCATTCTCGATCTCACCCGAACCCCTTGCGCTTGAGGGATAGCGGATCTCGACGGGAATTCGCCTTCCCGGCGAGCTCGTCCCGGTGAGATAGTCGAATGTGGAACGGGAGCGGTCGAGGTAGACGGCGTTTCGCTCACCGACACCAGGGATGTGGGGACCGTTCCGCAGAGTTTCCGGGTGGCTTGGTCGGTACGCCTGCGAGGCGTTCGCCGTGGGCATGAGCATAAGGAACGAGATCAAGATCGCAACGAAAGCAAGGCTCGGGCCACGCGAACGAACTCCCGACGCGGATCTTCTGTGGCGGTTTCTCTGAGGCCGACGACGTACCGATCTCGTGCTCTTGTCTATGAAAGATCGCCCGCTTGGTTCTGGAGACATTGACTATGGTTCCGAGGGAGGCAGCATGTCGCCTTTGCGAAGGGCATCGGTAGCCACTTCGAGGAGCGCGCGTTCAACAACGAGTTCCGCAAGTGGCTGCGTCCGGATCTCGATGTCGATGGTTATCGCATTCGCGGTGACCTTTGATACCCCGAGAACCTTTGGCTCAGAGACAAGTTTCCCCTCAAGTGCCGGTTGTTTGACAGCCTCGCGAATCGCCTCGTCAAGAAGCGCCGTAGCCTCTGCAATGTCGACGTTCACCGCGATCTGCGCCTTGACGATCGCACGCGACCAATGGCGTGCCTTGTTCCCGACCTTGAGGATCTGCCCGTTTGGTATGTACCACTCAGTACCATCGGCGTCGCGGAGTCGCGTCACCCTCAGCGAGACCTCGTCGACCTTTCCACTGATCTCGTTTATCACAACTACGTCGCCAATCCGGTACTGGTCTTCGATCAACATGAGGAATCCCGAGAGAAAGTCGCGAACCATTGACTGTGCTCCGAAACCGATCGTCGCGCCAATGATCGTTGCTCCCGCGAGGAAGGGTGTGAGATTCAAACCAATTGTCGACAAGATGACAAAGACACCGATGGCGTCGATGATGACTCGCCACAGATTGGCGACTATCCGCGAGACCGTGTCGATGCGACTCGCACGCGCGGGATCGGTGAGTGCTGTCCTTCTTCTCAGCCTCCCCAGAGTCTTTCGGATTGCTCGACCACCGAGTCGAGCCAGCAAGATGGTGCCGACGAGCAAGAGCACGACCGCCACCGGCTTGGCCAGGGTCGATTCGAGGTGTGCCGAGGTGCTCTTCGAGATTCCGAGCGCGTGAAAGAGGTTATAGAGATATCCGCTGCTCAGCGAAGCCGTTGGCATAACCGGTATTCTTGCCGATTGTGAGCATCAAGCTGTTCGAGCAGGCCAAATACACTCGAGGTGCTCATTACGGAGGTGGCCGGCGCCCGCGCGAGGTCCTCGATGAGACGCTCGGGTTTCTCTCACGGTTGGATCTCTATCTTCTTGTGTCCACGGCAGTCCTCACGGTGATCGGGCTGCTCATGGTCTATTCGGCGACGCGGAACCTGATTCCGACGGAGCCTTCGTATTACATCAAACGTCAGATTGTCTATGCGGTCGTGGGCTTTCTGGCGATGTGCTTCTTCATTGTCGTTGACTATCGACTCCTTCAGAGATTTACGAACCTGCTGTACGTCCTGGTGATTCTCTCTCTGCTCGCGGTTCGAGCCATCGGACATGCGTCGGGGTTCGGGAGTGCAGCAGGATCGGGAGGCGCAATCCGCGAGATTGCCCTTGGGCCGTTGGCGATACAACCATCGGAATTTGCGGTGCTTGTCGTGATTCTCGCGATCGCAAAGATCGTTGATGAACACGTCGGGTCTTACACCCGCCAGGACTTGGCAAAGATGATTTTGATCGCAGCACTTCCGATGGGTCTCGTACTGATCCAACCTGACCTCGGAACCACGATCATCGTCGCAGTCGTGCTCTTCACGCTTTTGACTGTCGCAGGCGTCCGCGCCCGTTACCTCCTTTCCGGACTCGCCCTCGCAGTTCTTCTCTTCTTCGCCTTCACGAGCCTTCATATCCTGCACAGTTATCAGCTGAGTCGCCTTACCGGGTTTTTGAATCAGGATTGCAACCTTGTTCAGAACTACAACCTGTGCATCTCAAAGACAGCGATCGGTGCGGGAGGATTTCGAGGCGCTGGTCTGTTTCAGGGGGCGTTCACCAATAACCAGTATGTGCCGGTGCAGTATGCGGACTTCATCTTCTCTGCAATTGGCGAACAGCTTGGTTTTCTCGGAAGTATCGCGGTGCTCATGGTTTTCGGTGTTCTCGCGTTTCGGATTTTTCGGGCAATCGGACGATCTGCTGACCGGTTCGGGCAGCTGATCTGTGCCGGCGTCCTCGCGTTCCTTGTCTTTTCGGTCTTCCAGAACATTGGTATGACGGTTGGTTTGATGCCGATCACCGGCATTCCCCTTCCCTTTATCTCCTATGGCGGGTCTGCGCTGTTTGCTTTCTTTATTGCAGTCGGCCTTGTCGTCAACGTCGAGCGGAACGCTCCGGGTCGACGTTGACCGAGGAACGGAACCCAGGTGTGCCCATGACAGATGATCTTGAGGCGACGGAAAACCCCCGACTATTCCTGCCCCTCTCGTTCGTCGACGTCCGGATGCACCTTCCCTCGCAATATCCCGTGGTGACGCTTCAGGAGTTCGATGCTCCGCATCGCATCATCTCAATTCCCGTCGGTTTGGCAGAGGGAACCGCAATCGCATACGCGGCCGAGTTGATCGAAACCCCGCGCCCGCTGACCCATGAACTGATGATCGACATCCTTGAGGCCTTCGGCGTCGAGGTCGTCACGCTCCGGATCGTTGATTTCGTCTCGGGGAACTTCCGGGGAGAGATCGTGCTCTCTGGTCCCGAAGGTCAAAAGTCCCTGCCGTGTCGCGTTTCAGACGGGATCGCGCTCTGTCTTCGTCAGCGACCGCCCGTACCCATCACTGCCTCACCCTCGGTGATCGACCAAGCGGGCGAGCCCGCATAATCAACTAATCGGTTGGATTCGTCAGAGATCCGCATGATCAAGGCGACCAGCGCGTAATTGGCGACGAGCGAAGATCCCCCATAAGCCATGAATGGCAGCGTGACACCAGTAAGAGGCAGGAGGCGGACGACTCCGGCCATGATGAAAAACGCCTGAAAGCCAAAGGTAGCGACAAGGCCAAATGCGCAGAGCTTCGCGAACTCCCCACGCGCACGAAGCGCTGCGCGCATACCGGTCGCCACAATGATCATGTATGCAACGACAATCGCAGCCGCGCCAACGAGTCCGAGCTCTTCACCGATCGCGGCGAACACGAAGTCGCTGAATGAGTAAGGAACCGCCGCAGGATTTCCAAGGCCGAGCCCTGAACCCCCGAGACCGCCGCGGCCGAGTGCGAGGATTCCCTGAATCGGTTGAAACCCGGCTCCGCTCGGATCTTTCCACGGATCGAGCCAAACGGTGATCCGGCTGTTCACCTGGCCGAGAAGATGACTTGCAGCGAATGTCGCGAGCGCGAAAAGGGCGAGCCCTATGGCGAGATAGGTCCATCGCCCTGTCGTAACCCAGAGCATTGTGAGAAAGACAACAAACAAGATCAATGAGAAGCCGACGTCATGTTCACCAAGGATGATCATCAAAGAGAGAGCGCCTGCAACCGCGATCGGAAGAAATGCCCGCATGTCGGGGAACAGTCGGTTGCCGACCCGTCTGGTAGGCAGCGTAAGGAGCTCGCGCTTCTCAATGAAATACGAGGAAAAGAAGATCACCAGGAGGATCTTGGCAATCTCGATCGGCTGAAACTCGAGTGAATGGAAATGTACCCAGAGTCGCGCTCCGTTTGTGCTCTTTCCAATTACCGGAATCAGAGGAGATACGAGGAGTCCAAGGGCGAGAAAGAGAACGATATAGCGGAAGCGCTCAAGATCGCTCACCCGTTTTACGCGAGCGACGACGAATCCGTAGAGAAGAAGGCCGAGGACGGTCCATGCAATCTGTTGTCCCGCGTAACCGGAATCGATTCGACTGATGATGACGTAGCCAATCCCGTTCAGCACCAGCACGACCGGCATCAGCACGCCGTCGGCGTCGGGTGCGTATCGCCGATTGATCACCTGCATGTAAATTGCGGCGCCGATAAGTCCTGCGAGAAAAAGCATCGACCGATGTGGGAGAGAATTCGATTTGGAGAGCGAGACGAGAACAAGGGCGCAGAAGACGACGATCGTTCCCACGAAGAGGAGCCCAAGTTCGCTTCGGCGCCTCGGGTTTGTGAACAGCGCAGAAAGATAGCCCATCACGGACGCATACCCTAGTGGACAACCATTGTTGGATCACTCCAGCTAGCCTAAGAGCGTGACCAGCGCCAATGACAGTGACAGCGGGCATTTGGCCGAGGATGCAAACTTCGCGAATCCCGCGGAATTCGGGTGCCAGCGTTTTTTCAACCGCGAACTTTCTTGGCTCGATTTTGCGAACCGACTTCTGGATCTCGCGAGTGATGTTCAGCTCCCTGCGCTCGAGCGGGTCAAATTCCTCGCGATCTTCGCCTCCGGCCTCGATGAGTTCTTTCAGGTGCGTGTTGCGGGATTGAAAGATCAGCTTGCTGCAGGAGTGCGCGCACTGGCCTCGGACGGTCTGAGCGTTCCACAGCAACTTGCGGAGATTCGCCGGTATGCAATCGAGTTGAGCAAACGTCATTCAGATCTCTTTCGCAGCTGCATTGAGGATGATCTCGTTCCGAAGGGGATCCTGATCATCAAATACGAGGATCTCAATGAGCAGGATCGGGCTGAACTGGTCGAGATATTCTTCCGCGAGATATACCCCGTCCTCACCCCGCTCGCCGTTGATCCAGGACATCCGTTCCCATATATTTCGAATCTTTCACTGAATCTTGCAGTCACGGTGGAAGATACCGGAACGGGGGAGCGGAGATTTGCGCGGGTAAAGGTCCCGCCACTTCTCAACCGCTTTGTTGCGCTCGGGGATGGGCATCGGTTTGTCCTGCTCGAAGACGTCATCGAACACAATCTCCAGGCGCTGTTTCCCGCAATGCGAATCGGGGCGACGCACACCTTTCGCGTCACGCGCAACGCGGACATTGACTTTGGCGACAATGAGGCCGATGACCTTCTTGCGGCGGTTGAGACGGAATTGCGCCGCCGGCGATTCGGACGGGCCGTGCGACTTGAGATCGACTCTTCGATGCCTGCGGAGGTCATCCACCTGCTTCTTGACGAGCTTGAACTCGGATTCGAAGACCTCTACCGCTGTGAAGCCCCGATCGATCTGGCGCAACTCTGGTCGCTGCTCGCCATTGATCGCCCAGACCTGAAAGAGCCGGTGTGGACACCCGTGACTCCGGCAATTCTGAGTATCTCGGACGAATCGGTCGACATATTTGCAATTCTTCGCAATCGTGACATTCTGCTGCACTATCCATATGACTCCTTCGAAACCTCCTTCGAGGCGTTCATTCTCCAGGCCGCGAACGATCCCGATGTGCTCGCTATAAAACAGACGCTGTATCGCACCTCAGGCGAGGCGAGCTTCGTGTCAGCGCTGGCGAGGGCAGCCGAAGAGGGAAAGCAGGTCGCGACCCTTATCGAACTCACTGCTCGGTTTGACGAACAGCGCAATATCTCCTGGGCGCGACATCTCGAGCAGTCCGGCGCGCACGTGGTGTACGGCGTCATGGGTCTCAAAACTCATGCAAAGACGACGCTCGTCGTTCGGAGGGAGGTGGATGGAATTCGGCGATACTGCCATATCGGCACGGGAAACTACAACGCCGACACAGCTCGAAATTACGAGGACCTCGGAATTCTCACCTCGAATGAGGTTATCGGTGCCGATCTGACGAACCTCTTCAACCACCTCACGGGCTTCTCAAGACCGCCCGCGACGGAGAGCATTATTCTCGCTCCGAATCGATTCCGACCCTGGGTTCTTGAGCAGATCGCGAATCAAGCAGCATTCGGAGAGGCTGGCAATATCGCGATAAAGGTCAACGGCTTGACCGATGCCGAGGTGATCGACGCTCTCTACGCGGCCTCGAAGGCTGGGTCTCGGATTGCGCTCATTGTGCGGGCAATGTGCTGCCTGCGACCCGAAGTGAGGGGACTTTCGGAGAACATCACGGTACGATCCATCGTGGGGCGCTTTCTCGAGCATTCGCGGGTCTACAGATTCGGTCACCCGCAGCCTGGCCATCGGGGTCTGGAGGAGGCGCGCTCGGTCTCCACGGACAACCCCGCAAGGTATTTCATTGGCTCCGGGGATCTCATGGAACGTAACCTCAATGGTCGCATTGAGGCATTTGTGCCAGTAACCGATCCCGACCTGTGCCTTCGTCTGGAGGACGTTCTCTCGATGAACCTTGACGACGATATGAATGCGTGGCAGCTCCGGGCCGATGGCTCATGGATCCGCGTTCCTACCGCGCTTGGGTTCTCAGCTCGCAGACGATTCGAAACCCTTGCCCTCGAGCGCGGAAAGCGCCGCTGGGGAGCTGAGACACCTATTCTCTAGCTGTGCGCATTGCCGCGTTTGATCTCGGAAGTAATTCATTTCACATGATTCTCGTCGAGACGCGCCCGGATGGGAGTTTTGTCTCCATCGCAAAGGAGCGCGAGATGCTCCGTCTCGGTGATCTTGTCGCGCGTACAGGTGAACTCGGCAGTGTGGGCCGTGAACGAGCCTTTGAGGTGATACGAAGATTCAAGACGATTGCCGATACACACAAGACGGACCAGATCGTTGCAGTCGGGACCTCTGCCCTCCGCGAGGCACGCGATGGTTCGATGTTTGTCGATACCGTGCGACGAAAACTCGGCCTGACGATTCATATCATTGATGGCATACAAGAGGCGGCGACGATATTCAACGCGATTCGCGAGAGTGTTGTGCTGGATCCATCACCGGCTCTCGCTCTTGACCTCGGCGGTGGAAGCCTTGAGCTGATGATGGGGGATGCGGCCGGTCTTGCATTCGCAGCGAGTGTGAAGCTCGGCGTCGGGCGCCTTACCTCCATGTTCTTCGAGGGCGATCCACCAACAGAGTCGGAACTCTCTCGCGCACGAACCTATATCGAGCAAGAACTTGACCCGGTTCTTACGGAGCTTGCGGAGTACGAACCCAAGCTTCTGATTGGCTCCTCCGGGACCTTCATTGCAATCGCTTCCATTGCGGCGACGATGCGCGATGGCTCCGAACCGGATCACATCAATCACCTGACCGTCTCGTACGAGGACATCATCTACGCCTCTAAGCGTGTCTTGACAGAGACAAGAGCGAATCGAGCGAAGATCCGAGGGACCGACGCGCGACGAGCCGAACTTCTCCCCGCTGGTTTCCTTGTACTCATACACATCATGGAACGAC
>DAIDIA010000192.1 GCA_027459565.1 Acidimicrobiaceae bacterium
CGGCTGCGGCGCTTTCTGACGAGAACGATCCGAATGCGGTGATTCCGATTTTACCCGACGACAACGGCCACAACGGCTTTGAGGATGAGGAATTCTTACCGGTGCACCGCGGGACCACGGAACTCTTCGAAAAGGGTGGCCTCACCATCTGTGTTTGGACGGAGGTTCTCGTATTCCGGAAGGAAGCGCGATACTGCCTTTTGCAGGACTGTCAGGTGGCGGGCAGCAATATGTAGCTCCCCGGCAAGAGCTCGCTGCGCTCGCATCCATTCCGCAAAGTGGCGGAGTTGCATCGGGCGGGCGACCAGAGCCTCCGCGTAAGCCGCTGCTGGCCCTCCGACAGCTCGTGCCTTCGACGCAACTGCGTTTGACACCACGGCGCGATTCGTTGAGAAGAACAGGCAGATTGGAGCGGAAGGAGACGACTGAGCCTCTTTCTTAAGTTCTGAAAGCGAAGGACGGAAAGTGTCGGAGTCGGATACCGAATGCGATTCGTCGAGATCACGGAGTAGATTCCGCGCACGATCCCGAAGGCGCTCAGTATTCAGTATTTCTCGGCGGAGGCGTTCGATGTTCTCCAAATCGTCTTTGGCGAATCGCTCCCTCCATTGACGCCGCGTGTATTGGAACTCCCTGTTCCCGAGCTCAATCGAAGTGTCTACGTCGAGGAATGGGAATCCAACACGGATGTCGCTGATTTCGAATGACCTCGCTTTGCTGCGCGATTCCGAAATCGCCGGCAAGATGCGCGAAAGACAGATGCACAGGGAGTCGAGCACGGTGGTCTTGCCGACACCGTTGATGCCCACGATCAGGTTGAAGCCTGGCTGAAACAGGAACTCCCCCATTTCGATCGCCCGAACGTTCGCGAGCTTAAGCTTTTTGACTTTCACGCAGTGCTCCCTACGTCCAACTGGCCCGTAACGGCTGCGGCAATGAGGGCAGCCCGGCGCTCTTTGAGCAGCGCGATCGTGCGCTCAGTGGCGGAATGAATGTCGTTGAGTCTTGAGGTTTCTGCAGCGATGTGCCTAACAATCTCTCGTTGCTCGTCCAGCGAGGGCACGGGAAGGACGGTTTCAAAGAAACCCTCAGGATAAAGCCTCAATCGGGATGACCATACGCCTTTCGAGTAGCGAGTGACCTCCTGGGCGAACAGGGGGAGACGTACCAGCACATCCACGTAGCCGGGATCGATCTCTGACCCAGGTTGGTAGACGTGATACGCCGGACTCACGATTCCCGTCATGGGCGCCACTCCCATCGCCCCCATCCATGCCCACAGCGTATTGATGACCAAGTCGCCCTTGTGGCAGACCTTGTATCCCTCGGTCGTCTCCGCCTCGAACATGTTCACATCCTTCGCGGATCGCGGCGTTACTCCGGTGAGATGCGAAACGGTCAGGAGTTCCTCCTCGCCTGTCTCCGACCGCTGATCACGCTGTCGAAAGAGCCACTTCGAGCGTTCAGTCCTCCAATGCGCGGGAATTCTTCCGAGCCAGGGGATGCCGGAATCGCGGAGCGGACAGTGGGTATCTATGCCTCGGGTGACCGCGAGTGTAATCAGCGCCTTCCGCTTTTCAGTCAGCAAGCCAAGCAACAGCTCCTTGGCCGAAATCAGTGCGTCCAACCGCCCCGTCTCGCGGTCGAGATAGTCCGCAACGGCGTGCTGCTCCGCGAGGGGTGGGACAGGCAGCCAAAGTGCACCAATGGCCGACTTGGGGACACCAAATCGCGTGACGCCATCCGACGCTGCGAGCTCGAGTTGTACTCGAACAGGCTTTGCCTGGAGACAACGTAGCAGGAAAGGCCCCGCCATCCGATCCCGGCGAGGACGTATGATCGCCAGGTGATATCCGCAGACCAGATCGTCGTCAGTCTGGCGGACCAGCGCAGGCACTCCGATGTCATCCCAGGACTCAGAGTCTTTGGTGATAATGACATCGTGCAACGCGAGACGAAACTTCCGGATCTCTTCCTCGGTTGCGGTGGCCTGCATGAAGTCGAGATGGAGGACAATGAACTCGTTGTTATAGACCTCTGAGTAATTGCAGAGACGTACCGGTGTTTCGTCGTCGGCCGGAATCTTATCCACGTTGCTGACCGAGTAATCTGCCATGGCCCGCAGCGGCTTCGCCTCCCAACCGTTGGGGAGCGATTTCAACCAGTCAAGGTGACTCAAGATGTCACCTCACTGAGCAAGCGGACGATCTCCTCCTCTGCATCTTTTAGTTCTGCGTCGATCTCCTCA
>DAIDIA010000193.1 GCA_027459565.1 Acidimicrobiaceae bacterium
TCCGATCGAGCACTGATACATCACCCAGTGACCGGGGTCGTCGTCGGGCACAAACTCTCCAAGGGGCCACACACGTCCCTCGACACCCGGCCCGAGCGTGCTCGCATAGATTTCGCTTTTGAATCCCATCTCGCGGAGCAGTTCCTGGGCGGCAAAGGTGTGGTTCGACACGGCGTCGTACTCGATGATCGAGGGAATGATCTGGTCGATCCTCGTGGGACGGTGCCGACGCGCCCCATGCTCCGCGGTCATCGCGAGCCGGCCCCGCGAACGCGCTTCAGCAGGCGTTTCAGCGCGGGCCTCAGCGATCTCGGAACAACCCGGTACGCGATCTTTCGAAGGAGGAGCGAGCGTTGCAGGGGATTCGGCCGACGCAACGCCTGTGTCGCGCATCGGTCGAAGATCGCCTGGAGCTGGCTTCCCCTGTCGGGCGAAAGTCGTCCAGAGGTCCTCAGCGCGCCCAGCTCTGCCTCGGCGCGCCCGAGAAGCGCCGCGATCTCCGGGTCCAGGTGAGAGTTCGTTATCGTCTGGTCCCCTCAGATCGACGAGGAGATGGTCTGGTCGCCCATCTCGGTGCGCATCGCGAGCGCGAACATACCAGCAGAGCGTCCTGGGTTCATGACCTCGAACGTCGCGGCGGGCTCGGCGTTGGCGAGCATCTTCGAGTGCGCGTCGCGGACGTCGACGTTGATGGCGAAGCGGCCATCGAGCAACGGGACGGCGTCAAAGACGAATGAGACATACGTCTCGCCCCGGTCGAGCACATCGCCCCCGGGGAGCGGCTCGCTCTGCGAACCGAAGACGACCTCGTTGCGCTCGTTGAGCAACGTGAGGCCGAACCGCGCTCCGGGTACCGCCTGATGCACGAGAAGTCGGGCGCGGACCCGAAGTGGGTCGCCGGTCACGAGGTAGGTGCGGTCTCCCGCTCCGGGAAACTCGAGCCCCACCTCGGCGATCTCGACCAGTCGTCTCGGCATCTGAGGGGTTCCGTCGGTGTGATCGGGTTCGGCCCGGTCGGCGTCGGTCGCGATCAGCGCGTCCCGGAAGATACGGATCGCCTCACCCGGGGGCGCGACGGTGAGGAGCTCTCCGTGGTCGATCACGATGATCTCCTCACAGATCTGTCGCATCATGTCCGGCGAATGCGAAACGACGATGATCGTGCGTCCCTCCTCCTGGAACTCGCTGACCTTGTCCAGACATTTCTGCTGGAACCTCTCGTCGCCGACTGCGAGCACCTCATCGACCAACAAGACGTCGGGATCCACATTGACCGCGACGGCGAATCCGAGACGGACGTACATTCCCGAGGAGTAATAGCGGACCTGGTTGTCGATGAACTGCTCGAGCTCGGCAAATGCCACGATGTCGTCAAAGCGACGCGAGATCTCCTTGCGCGACAGTCCAAGCAGGGAGCCGTTGAGGTAGATGTTCTCGCGACCCGAGAGCTCGGGCTGCATGCCGGCACCAAGCTCGAGCATCGCTGCGAGCTGCCCGCGGACGACGACTTGGCCCGAACTCGGCTGGAGAATTCCTGCGATACACTTCAACAGCGTTGACTTGCCGCTTCCGTTGCGTCCGAGAATGCCGACGGTCTTGCCCGCCTCGACCGCGACGGAGATGTCCTTCAGGGCCCAGAAATCGTCGTAGGGAAGGTTCCCGGCATGGAGCACGCGCTCTTTCAACGAG
>DAIDIA010000194.1 GCA_027459565.1 Acidimicrobiaceae bacterium
TGGTCGGCGGTTAAGTTCCAGCGCGCTAAACTGACGACGGTACGGCCGAGCGTTACACGAGGCAAGAACGGCCAGACGCCAAGCGCCCCCCACGACCATCCGAAACCCCCATCATTATCCTGCGACTGAAGTCCCGCGAGAAAACGATACAGACCGAGTGCGCTGGCCGAGAAATTGTGCGCGCTCGTCAACCGAGGGACTATTTCTCGGCCGAGGCGCGCGGACCGGAGAACGATGCGGTCATCGCGAACGGAGACGAGAAGATCGGAGACCGGTATACGCTTCTCTTCGGGTGCGCCACTACGACCGAGATATGGGATTTCGTACTCGCGCAACAGAGGTCGGCACAAGATGTTGCCCAGGCGGCCCTCGGGTAGATGTACGATCTCGGCGAAGATCGCGTCCGGGCGCAGTGCCTCCTCAGCCCGAAGGTGGGCGCGTACCAAGCGCGCGAGCTCGTCATCGCCGTGACAAAAGCGTCCCAAAAACACCGCCCCCGAAGGGCCCGATAGTCCGTGGAGACACATCTTGAAGTCACCGGCTCCCAAGGCTTCGGGTGACGCGGCGACAACCGTCGCAATGACAGCGAATGCGTCGGGCGTCGCGGCGGGAGGATTTCCAGCGAACGCCGAGAGGTCCTTCGGGCCCAGAAGCCACTCGCCCCTGCCAGCAGCCTCGGCGAGACGTCTCGCGAGCCACTCCTCACGATCCCCGAACAACGCCCTCGGAGCCTTCGCCGGCGGGAATGGAAGTTCATCCAAAAGTGGCGAGGGCTCGGAGGTGGCTGAAGTGAGGGCGGCGCCGATGCCGAGTTCCTCGTCGAGCACCTCGACGAGGGGGACCTCGCGCCGGTCGTAGCGCTCAAGGAACGCGTCGCGAAACTTGCGCGTCGTCTCTCCAGGTCGAGGTTCGCCGTGAAAGACGGCTAGCAGGTCGAGCGCTCGCGTGAGCTCACGGACCGGAGCGGCACCGAGGGTGGAACCGAGGGCTGGCTTGAACAGATCGACCTGAAATAGGCGCGGCAGATCCGCCTTCGCTGGAAGCTCCGATAAGTCGGCTGCGATCGCTCTATAACGGTGCTTGCCGAGCCCGAGTCCCTCGCGATCCATACCCTCCAGGTCGCCAGCGACGATCGCAAGTCGCTCCGCCGCTTTAGGGTGGATCTCCCGGAGCGTGTCCACGATGTCGTAGATCGGCTCGCGCCCTGTCAGGAGTGGCGCCAGTTCCGAGACAAGGATCTGTGATTGGATCAGCTCGTCGACGAAAGCGTCGGCGTCATCGAGCGAGACCTCGGGGTCAGAATCCGCGAGAGCGCGCGCTAGCTCGGTGGGCGTCTTTCCCCGTTCAGCGCGCGCCAGAGTCTCCTCGATGTACGGCGTGCTTTCGACGCTGACAAGGCTGAATGTCCGATCGCGCGTGTGTGGGTCGATGCGCGATTCGGCGTACCGGATCTGCCCTGCCGAGCGGAATAGCCCCGAACTTGGATAGAAACGCATGGCAGAGCGGACTTCGGTGTCGTTTCCAAGCGCTTCGCACAGCGCGCTGAGGTACTGGGCGTCGAGCCGGGTATGGCGCCGATACGCGTCACGTAGCGCAAGTGTTATGCGCGTGTCCTTTCCGAGCATCCCCACTGAGCACCCGGAGAAGAGGCCGAACGGAGTCGCGCGTACACACATACGTCCGAAGTAACGCGTGACGACGTCGACGACGCCGTGCGCCCTATCGCTCTTCGGATCACCGAGCCACGCGTCAATGCCATCGTCGAGGCTAGGAGACGCCAGGAAAAGCCCTTCGCGGATCACCTGGTCCGTAAGGAGCCCGCGCAATCGGTCAAGAAGGAGCGTCATATCCCTCCCGATCGCGTCCTCGAGCTGATCGTCGCTTGCTGCGGACGCGCTGAGCCCGTCGCTCCACGCAACGAGAGAATCGATCGGGAGGAGCGGAGTCCTGAAGACGAAGAAACCAGCGGGGACGACCTCGGTTGCTGCTTTCGAAGCGGTCGCCGAAGCCTCAGTCATTTGTCCCTTCCCAGTTCGTAGAACCATCGGCACTCCGAGTCTGCCATAATACCGGAGCGATATTTCTAAGCGCGTGCGTGGCGGGAAGCGCGCCGCGGAACTCCCGGTCCGTCGGAGAGGAGAAGCGCGCGATCCCACGATGGCCAGTCCTCATTCTCTCCCAGGGCAAAGGCTGCGAGTGACACAGCGATCCCGGTTGTCCCGGTAAGAAACGCCTGGTCGGATAGTCGTCGTCCGCCGGAGTCCGGGCCAAGAGACTGAGGGCGAGGGCCGCCGCATGGTAGGCCTAGCGTGCACATGTCGAGCGTCCGCACGAGCCACATCTCCGCCGCTCCGCGGAGGCGCTCGTCCCTGGTAGCGAAGTACATCCGGTGGAAGATATGCGCGAGCCCAGCGGCCCCGTGGCAAAGTCCGACATCTACCACACCTGCACGACTGGGATCCCACGCTGCGGCGCGCGCAGCGATGCGCACCGCGGCCTGCCTCCATGACGCCTCGCCCGAAGCATCTGACGCCATAAGGAGCACCGCAGCGATTCCCGGGTCGCCATAGCACCAGGCCAAACGGGCAGGAGCAGCGGGAACGCCACCCTCGACGTTATACCCGAAGGCCGAGGGGCTCGGACGTGGCATCTCCTGAGAGAGTAGCCAAGCGACGGCCCCGTCGAGAAGTCTAGCCGCCTTCCTTCTCGCGATGCCCGCGCGCCAGGCACGCGCCAAAATACCGATCACGCCTGGCACTCCGTGGGCGGCACCCAGGTTGAACCCCGCACGGCGCTCTGAAGGCGCCCACGCGGGATCGGTCCGCCATGCAATACC
>DAIDIA010000195.1 GCA_027459565.1 Acidimicrobiaceae bacterium
ACCCTGCGGCCGAATTGCGCGGGTTGGCGAACAGCCGCAGACCCGCCTCGGCCTGGCGCCGGTTGAGCTCGTGAAAGGCACCGATGGGGAGATACACCTCGCCGCGCACCTCGAGGACCTCGGGCATCTCTTGCGCCCCGAGGCCGAGACGGTGCGGAACGTCCGAGATGGTCCGGACATTCGCCGTCACATCCTCGCCGACGAGGCCGTCGCCGCGAGTCGCCGCCTGGACGAGCTCGCCCTGCTCGTAACGCAGCGACACCGCGAGTCCGTCGATCTTTGGCTCGCAGATGTACGAGAACGCCATCGGCGAGGCAGCCTGCGCCCGTTGCACGATGCGCTCCGCGCGCTCGCGCCACGCCTCGATCTCGTCGATCGTGACGGCATTGTCGAGGCTCATCATGCGCACCCGGTGTCGCACCTCTGCGAAGGTCGGCGACGGTGCGGCTCCTACGGATTGCGTCGGAGAGTACGCTCCGGCGAGATCGGGGAACTCGGCTTCGAGCATCGCGAGCTCTCGCACCAATGCGTCGTACTCGGCATCCGCGATCTCCGGATTGTCCTCCTGGTGATAGAGCCGCGAGTGATACGCGATCTCCTCTTGGAGTTCATGGATGCGCGCCGAGGCCGTCTCCTCGTGCGATGAAAGATCCGGCACTAACAGACCACCCCTGAACCCACGACGCGATGCCCTACGTAGAGCGCGACAATCTGGCCGCGTGCGATCTTGCGGAAGGGCTCATCGAAGGTCACACCGTCATCCTCAAGCGTCGCAGGGCGCGCCGCTCCATGGGCGCTCATCTGCACATGGACGCGCGCGCCAGCAGCGAGTGGCTCGTGCACCCATGTCCTTTGCGTTAGACGGAGACCGGGAACCATCAGCTCCTCGCGGTCTCCGACCGTCACGATCCTTTGGTCGATGTCGACATCGATCACGTAGCGCGGCCGCTCCCGCGAATGCGTCGGAAGACCGCGGCGCTGTCCGATGGTCACGAGCTCTACTGCGGCGACCTCTCCATGATCGACTCCGGACGCGCTCTCGACGACCCGCGCCCTGTGGAGATCGATCCTCTCACCGAGAAACTGCGCGCGGCCGAGTCCCTTCGTGCGCGAGGCGATGAAACAGACATCCTGACTGTCGGGTTTCGCGAAGGTTGCGAGCCCGCGGCGCGCCGCGACCGCTCGCACCCCGGTCTTTTCCATCGTGCCGACGGGAAGGAGGAGATAGTCGAGCTGATCTGCGCCGAGGATCGAGAGCACATAGGACTGGTCCTTGGCGCGGTCGGCCCCGCGCAGCAGCTGCGCACGACCACTCGCAGCGCGCTCGACACGCGCATGATGCCCCGTAGCGACGCGATCGAATCCCAGCCTCTTCGCTCGGGCGATGAAGGTGTCGAATTTCAGATGTCGGTTGCATTCGACGCAGGGATTCGGGGTCTCGCCGCGCCGGTGTGCCTCGACATAGGGATCGACGACCATCTCATTGAAGGTCTCGGTGAAATTGAACACGTGGTGATCGATCCCGAGTCGGTCACAGACGCGCCGCGCGTCGGTGACATCCGCGACCGAGCAGCATCCCGAATCGCCCGCGCCGCCCCAGAGTTTCATCGTCGCGCCGACGACCTCATGTCCCTCGTCGACCAGCAGCGCCGCGGCAACCGAGGAGTCGACTCCGCCGGACATGGCGACAAGGATGCGCATCCCCCTATTCTCGCAGGATTATCCCCGATCCCTCGCGACAACCTGGTGGTGCGCGGCGACAACGCTGGCGATGGCGTAATCGATCTCCTCCCCGCTCGTACTCGGACCGAGGGTGAAACGGATGCACGAGCGGGCCTCCTCTTGCGTCAGTCCCATCGCGATGAGCACGTGACTCGGTTCGATCGCCCCGCTCGCGCACGATGACCCGGCCGAGGCGGCAATGCCGTAGCGGTCCAGCAGCAAGAGGAACTCCTCGTTCGTGACGCCGGGGAAGACGAGGTGTGCGTTGCCGGGGTGGCGAAGGCGCCGGTCGACGCTCTCGTGGACTCCGGGGATCTCGTGGACCAGGGCATCGACAAACCGGTCGCGGAGCGCGCGGACCCGCTCTACGGTCTCAGAGCGCCGCTCGGCAGTGATCCGCATGGCAACGGCGAACCCGGCGATGCCCGCAACATTCTCGGTGCCGGCACGAAGGTCACGCTCCTGGGAACCTCCCCGGAGTATCGGACGGATCCGTTGCCGCGCCCGGTCGTTCACGACAAGCGCACCGACACCCTTTGGCCCCCCGATCTTGTGCGCGGAATAGCTCACGAGATCACAGCCCCGCGTCAGGCTCTTGACATCACAGAACGCAAGTGCCTGCACCGCGTCACAGTGGATCAACGCATCTCGCGCATGCGACCGCACCAGCTCCACGACGTCGGCGATTGGCTGGACCGTCCCCACCTCGTTGTTGACCGCCATCACCGAGACCAGCTCCGTCGCGTGGTCAACGAGGTCGCCAAGGCGCTCGAGATCGACCAGTCCGTTGCGACTGACCGGAGCAATCCGCGCACCGATCGACTCTGCAGGCCTCAACACGCCATGGTGTTCGATCGCGCTGACGACCACATGTCCGCCGTCGCTCTGCTCGACGCCCAGAATCGCGAGGTTGTCGGCCTCTGTTCCCCCGCTCGTGAATACGATCTCGCCAGCCCGGCACCCAAATTCCCCACTGAGGATGTCGCGCGCGTCGTCGATTGCCCTGCGCACGTCGCGCGCCTGTCGATAGATGCCGGAGGGATTCGCGAAACCCTCGCGCAGGTAGAGCAGCATCTCGTCAACCACCTCGGGCATGACCGGAGTGGTGGCGCCATGGTCGAGGTACGCAGATGACCGCCCGGGCGCATTCGTCATGGTTCTAGCTTGTCAGATAACAGCTTCCCGGACCCTGGGTGAGCGGGGCAATCGCCGGCGCACGCTGGCCCGACGAGATCGTCGCCACGAGGGGATGCGCGTTCCCGAGTCTCAAAAGTGCCCGACCCGGCGCGGTCCCGGCAAATTCGTCGTGCAAGAACAGCGTGGTCGTCGACGCCACCGCATCGAACGCGCGGATATCGGTTCCGATGTAGGGCGGCAGATGGTGCGCGCTGAGTATCTTCAGGAACCATTTGTGGCTCGTGTGCACTCCGTTGTAGATCGCAAGGGAGAACTGTGGCGGGTTGCAGGTATCGGTCGCACTCTGGGAGACAAACAGCGATGGAGAGGTCCGGGTCGCGGACAGCGCATCCGGCGTCAGCGTTCCCGCGCCGAAGAGTTCCCCTGAGAGATCGATCACGGCGCGGTATCTCAGTGTGGGCGCCTGGTACTTCGGGTCATAGGCAAGCGCCACCGCCGTCGTCGCCCCATCGGACTGACCCGCAAGCGCGATCTGCGTGTGGCTGATGAGTCCGTGTGCGATCGGGCACAGCTGCGAGGTCCGGCCCGTCGACTTGAGCAGCTCGCGCGTCACGAATGCCATGTCGCCGGGCTGGTTGATGTCATCGGCCTCCGGAAGGAAGCTGTTCGCGACGCCGATGCTGGAAACCGCCTGCTGGCTCGTGTCCGGGAACAGGGGCGCGGCGACGACAAATCCGGCACGTACCCAGTGGTCGAGGAGTTTCGCGTAGGTGTCGGGAGTCAGTGCATAGCCGTGTCCGAAGACCACCATCGGGAAGGGACCGTGGCGGAGCGCCGGATGCGCGTCGGGAGTCTCGAGTACCCCGCGAACCGGTGAGAGGGTCGGATAGCGCACCTCGGTGACGAGCAGTCTCCCCTTCTTCGAGGTGCTGTTGAGATAGTTCGGCGTCATCCTCGACGGATCGAAGAACGTGCAGTTCGCGATTCCGACTGAATAGTGCACGGGCGCGATCGCGGCTGGTCTGGGCTTCGCGCGGCGAGGAACCAGCACCGTCGACAGAAGGCCCCCGCCCATCGCGAGGACCACGACAAAAGCCAGCAGGGCGATCCTCCGGCGTCGTCGCTCCATCGCGCGCTGGGCAGACCGGGACGACCCCGTGCGCCCGGTGCGCTGGGGTGTGGATCGACTACGCGATGTCGGGGCGCGGCGACGCGGTGGGGGCCCCGTTGGGCGCCGGGATTTTGGCATCGCTCCAAGCTACAAGATCAACGGATTGGATTTGGGACGCACAGACGAACTTGTTCTGGTCGTTTTCAGTTCGGCTGGGCGATCATCACGACGAGGGCGGCGACAAAGCACAGGTTCGTGATCATCGCCGCGCGCTCGCAGCGAAGCGTCGCACTCGCCAACGCCTCGCGCGCAGATGGCTCAGCCGCATCCGGCCGGTCGACGCCGATGCACTGCTGGATCTTCGCCTCGGCTGGCCAGAGCATGCCCGAGGCGACGCCCGTCGCGATGAGCCAGATGCCGAGGCCGAGATAGGGGAAGAGGTGGTGCACGTCGTGGGAGAATCCGAGCGCGATCGCCCCGAACACCGGAACCAGATAGATCGCACGGGCCCCGATGTTCTTCCCCGGTCGGAAGTACCGCTGCAGTGCCGGCGCGTGCCATGGATCTTGGGAGACGCGCACGAGTCTCGCGTAGGCGCCCGTCATCCCGAGGGCGCCGAAGCCGATCACGGCGAGCAGAACGTGGACAATGACGACCAGTGCGTACCAGGGGTTGCTCAGCATCAACGCTCCATCCGCGATCTCGCGCTAATACCGTTCGCGCGGGCCGCCCTGGACGCACCGGATGTCGACACCGAGAGAACCGAGCTTGCGCACAAAGTGTTCGTACCCTCTGTCGATGTGTTCGACCCCGCTGACCTCGGTGTACCCATCCGCGACGAGTCCGGCCAGCACCAGCGCCGCTCCCGCGCGGATGTCGCGTGCGCGCACCGGCGCCCCCGAGAGTCGATCGATTCCGCGCACGATCGCGTGGTGACCCTCGATCGTGATGTCGGCTCCCATCCTGCGGAGCTCGTCGATATAGCCAAACCTGCCGGTGAAGACATTCTCGCTCGCGATCGCCACGCCCGAGGCGACCGTCAGCATCGTCACGAGCAAGGGCTTGTAGTCCGTCGCCACTCCCGGATAGGGAAGCGTCGCCACGTCAACGGCGCGGAGTCGGTCAGAGGAGGAGGCTCTGATCCCCCCCTCGATCCGTTCGATCTCCATCCCCATCGCGACGAGCTTCTCCAACAGCATGTCCATGTGCTCCGCGCGTGCGCCGTCGAGCGTGACCGTGCCTCCAGCGAGACCCACTGCCGCGAGGAAGGTGGCGGCCTCGATGCGGTCCGGAATCGTCCGATGTGACACGGGATGGAGTTCGTCGACACCTTCGATCTCGATGCGCGAGGTTCCGGCCCCGGATATCTTCGCACCCATCTCCGTCAGCATCTCCGCGAGGTCCTGCACCTCGGGCTCACGCGCGGCGTTCTCGATCACCGTCGATCCGCGCGCGGTGACCGCTGCCATCAACACATTGTCCGTGGCCGTGTGGCTAGGAAATTCGAGCTCGATCTCCTTGCCGACGAGTCGCTCGCAGTGACCCTCGACATAACCGTGCTCCGTCGTGAACGTCGCGCCCAGCTCCGTGAGCGCACGGAGGTGCATGTCGATCGGCCGATGGCCGAAATCGTCACCACCGGGAAGCGAGACTCGGGCGGATCCGTGGCGCGCGAGTAGCGGGCCCAGTACCACGAACGAGGCTCGCATCTTCTCGACGAGCTCGTAGGGGGCGATCGGCGTGAGCACCTCGGGAGTCACGATCACGAGCTCGCCGTCATCCTCGCGACCGACCTCGGCGCCGATCGCCGTGAGGACCTCGCACATGAACTGCACGTCAGTGATGTCCGGTACCGCTTGAAGCCGCGTCGTCCCCGTGGTGAGCAGCGCCGCGGCCATCAGCTTGAGAGCCGAGTTCTTGGCGCCCTGGATCTCCACGTTCCCGGCCAGTGGCGCGGCAGGACGAACTACAAAGCGCTCCATCTCCTGACCATAGCTTGTCCCCGCGGCCGCCCGCCTCCCCCCTTTTGGCCGATTCGTCCGAGGACGACGGCGTGAACAGGTGTTTGTGCCGCCGTCGATAGAGAAATCACGCGCTGCCAACTACAGTCAGAACATGACCGACGAACGAGATACCCCCGGCCGGAATGTGGCGCTTGAGATGGTGCGCGTCACCGAGGCTGCAGCGGTGGCGGCGAGTGCGTGGATGGGCCGCGGCGACAAGATCGCCGCGGATGGCGCCGCGGTCGACGCGATGCGCAGGATGCTCTCGACGGTCCGCATGAACGGTCTGGTCATCATCGGAGAGGGTGAGAAGGACGAGGCGCCGAT
>DAIDIA010000196.1 GCA_027459565.1 Acidimicrobiaceae bacterium
GATGATCATCAATGACCCGCCCTACGGAACCGAACGGATGTACAACGGACTGCGCCTCGCGACCAACCTGTTGTCCAATCACGGGGAGGCGGAGGTCGCGGTCTTCTTGCTCGGTGATGGTGCAAGTGGAGCGAAGTCGGGCCAGCAGACACCGAATGGCTATTACAACGTCGAGCGCATGCTGGTGAACGTGATGCGCAAGGGTGCGCGCGTCCTCGTCTGTGGCACGTGCATGGACGCCCGTGGTTTGACCGAGGACGATCTCGTTGCAGGAGCAACCCGGAGCACGATGGACGAGCTCGGCAACCTCACCGTGGCGGCCGACCAGGTACTCGTCTTCTAGGGTCGCTCGGGCGGGGAACCGAGGGCGGGATCTGACACGACATATACCCTTAGGGGTATACTGGTGCCACGATACGGATGCTGGGGAGGGAAGAACGCGTGGACCGAAAAGACTGGGATGACCGCTACGGGACACCGGACCTTGTCTGGACCGAGGAGCCGAACCAGATCCTCGTCCGCGAGGTCAGCGCGCTCAGCCCGGGTCGTGCAGTCGACCTCGCGTGCGGTGAGGGACGCAACGCCATATGGCTCGCGGAACGCGGCTGGGAGACGACCGGAGTCGACTTCTCGCACGTCGGGCTCGAGAAGGCCCGACAGTTCGCCGAGCGTCGCGGCGTGACGGTCCGATGGGTCGAGGAGGATCTCGCCGACTGGGAGCCCGAGCACGCGGCCTACGATCTCGTGCTGCTCGCGTACGTGCAGCTTCCCGCCTCACTGCGGAGCCAGATCCACCGCAAGGCATTCGCCGCGGTTGCGCCCGGTGGTCGCCTGCTCGTCATCGCCCATGACACGACGAACCTCCGCGAGGGTGTCGGTGGTCCACAGAGCGCCGAGGTCCTCTTCTCTCCCGAGGATGTCCTTACCGACATCGCCGGAGGGGATTTTACGATTGAGCACTCGGACCGGGTGACGCGAACTGTACAAACGGATCAGGGAGACAAGAGCGCGATCGATGCACTCGTGCGCGTTCGAAGATCAACAAAAGACAAGGAGACAGCCAGTGGCAACCGTTGAAGTAACCGCAGCCAATTTCGAGGAGCTCGTCGACAAGAACGACATCGTCGTTCTTGACTTCTGGGCGTCATGGTGTGGACCATGCCGGGCGTTCGCGCCGGTGTTCGAGAAGACCTCGGAGCGCTTTCCCAACATCACCTTTGGCAAGGTCAACACCGAGGTGGAACAGGCGCTTGCGGCGAACTTTGAGATCCGGTCGATCCCGACACTGATGATCATCCGCGAGAAGGTCGTGCTGTTCAGCCAGGCGGGCGCCCTCCCCGAGGAGCCGCTCGTGAATCTCCTTGAGTCCGCGTTGGCTCTCGACATGCAAGAGGTGCATCGACAGGTCAGGGCCCAACAAGAGAGCGACGTTCCCGCAAAGGCCTGAGAGATCAACCGCGCCCGCCGCGACGCTGCGATCCACTGTCGCGGACCGACCGGTGGCGCGAGCTCGTGCGATCTTGGCTCTTTGAGCAGAGGTCTTGGGAATAGGGCATCAAGTCCCTTGTTTTCCCTGGAGTCGAATGAGACCCTGAGAGGGCGAGGTGCCCCGGGGAGCGTTCGCCGATGCGTGACCCGGCCGGGTGGCCGGTATTCCGTCGGTGCGGAAGAGGGGAGTTCGGTGTGGCACGTGTAGTGGTACTCGGCGCAGGAATCGCCGGTCATACAGCGGCTCTTCATCTTCGGCGAATGCTCGCGAAAGAGCATCAGGTGACGGTGGTGTCGCCAAATTCAAAGTGGAACTGGATCCCCTCGAATATCTGGGTCGGCGTGGGCAGGATGACCACCGACCAGGTGACCTTCGCGCTCGCTCCCGTATATCGTCGCCAGAGGATCGAGTTCCATCAGGCACTTGCGACCGAGCTGCATCCAGAGGGCTCTCCGTCGAACAATGCCCCCTACGTGAGCGTGCGCTACACCGATCCCAAGCGAGCCGGCGAGACCGGCGAGATCACGTATGACTACCTGATCAACGCGACGGGACCGAAGCTGAATTTTGCCGCGACTCCAGGTCTTGGTCCCGACGCCAACTCCGTCTCCGTGTGTACGCCAGATCACGCTCGCGAGGCCGCTGAACGATTCGCCGAAACCGTGGGCAAGCTCAAGCAGGGGATCCGACAGCGACTCGTGGTCGGGGTCGGGCACGGAACGTGCACCTGCGAGGGAGCCGCCTTCGAGTACTGCTTCAACGTCGAACACGAGCTCCGGATGGCCGGTGTCCGCGATCTTGCCGACGTGACGTACCTGACGAACGAGTACGAGCTCGGGGATTTCGGAGTCGGCGGGATGATCTTCCATCAGAACGGATTCGAGACAACCAGCAAACTCTGGACCGAGTCGTTGTTTCGCGAGCGGGGTGTCAAGGCGATCGTTCAGGCACATGTGGAATCGGTCGAGCCCGGGACCATTCACTACGAACAGCTCGACGGCTCAAAGAATTCGCTCGATTTCGATTTTGCGATGCTGCTACCGCCATTTCGAGGCGCCGACCTCAAGGCCTTTGATTCGACGGGCAACGAGATCTCGTCTGAGGTCTTTGCACCGAGTGGATTCATGAAAGTTGATGCGGACTACACCGAGCGGCCCTACGAGCAGTGGAGTGCACAGGATTGGCCGAACACCTATGAGAGTGCGGCGTACCCGAACATCTTCGCGGTGGGCATTGCCTTTGCACCTCCGCATCAGATCTCGAAGCCGAGGCAGAGTCCGAACGGCACACTCATCACGCCGGCTCCCCCGCGCACGGGAATGCCCTCGGGAATCATGGGCAAGACCGCCGCGCGCACGATTGCGGACCGCATCGCCAATGGTGCGTCCGCGAGCGCGCATCGCGCCTCGATGGCCACGATCGGAGCGGGTTGCGTCGCGTCGTCGGGAATGGGTCTGCGCAACGGCACGGCAGCCGCGATGACGATGTACCCGGTGGTTCCCGACTTCAAACGGTTCCCAGGGACGGGTCGGAGCGCGATCGACACCTTCGGGGAGATCGGACTTGCGGGGCATTGGGTGAAGTACATGCTCCACGTGATGTTCATCTACAAGGCCAGAGCGCTTCCTGGCTGGTACCTGATACCCGAGTAGTTCGTGACGAGGAACGAGAAGACCGAATGGATCAAGCAGCTGCAGACATCAAGAACGCTCCACTGCCGACGCAGCGCACGCTCCGGTTGCGCCAGAACCTTGCCTTCCAGCTCTGGCGTTTCATCATCTTGAACCTCCGCTTCGCAAAGATCATCGCCAAGGGCGCGAAGTAACGCCATGCCTGTCAGCAAAGTTCCGCCCTCGACCGTGCAGCCGAGGGTCCGATCACGAACGAGGTCATCATGAAGAGTTTCAGAGTCACCGTGGACGCAACCCCCGAGGCTACGGAGAAAGCTGTCCGAGAGGCCCTGTCGGACGAGGGGTTCGGCGTCATCACCGAGATCGACATCGCGGCAACCTTCAAGGCGAAGCTTGACTTTGACCGTCCGCCGCTGAAGATCCTCGGCGCCTGCAACCCCGGATTCGCACGGGCCGCGCTCGAGCACGATCCGTCAATCGCGTTCTTGCTTCCCTGCAACGTCGTCGTCGAACAGACCGAGGAGGGCGTCACGGTATCGACCGCCGACCCTCGAGAGCTCATCGACGATCCCTCACTTGACCAACTCGTCACCGACGTCGCGGCCCGCGTGGAGCGGGCACTCGACACAGTCAGGTCGCGGTTGGCGACGAAGGCGCGTCCCGGAGGTGCGTGAGGGGTTCGGTACCGTCCGGTTCTCGTCCATCGTCACAGCATCGGTCTTCATCATCGAAGGGCCCAGCGATCGGTGATGACATCGCAATCTCGCGGTACCGGACACCCGCTCTTCGCGCGGCTCTATGCACGGATCTCTCGAGTCGCAGAACGATCCGGCACCGCAGAACACCGCGAGCGCCTGCTTGCCGGACTCTCCGGGAGAGTCATCGAAATCGGTTGTGGCAATGGCCTCAACTTCGCGCACTACCCACACGAGGTCACCGAGGTCATCGCCCTCGAACCCGAGCCCTTCCTGCGCCAGGAGGCAGGGATCGCGGCGAGCTCCGTTGCGGTGCCCATCCATGTCCTCGAAGGTCGCGCGGAGTCGCTACCGGTTCCGGACTCGAGTTTCGACGCGGCGGTCATCTCGCTCGTGCTCTGCAGTCTTCGCGATCCCTCGATCGCGCTCAAGGAGATCCATCGCGTGCTCAAGCCCGGGGGCGAGCTTCGCTTCTACGAGCACGTCGCCGCCGCAGCTGGCGACCCGTTGCTGCGCTATCAGAGGCTTGCCTCACCGCTCTGGCAGCGCGTCGGCGGTGGCTGTCATCCTGACCGGGACTCCGCAGGTCTGATCGAGTCCGCGCGATTCACGATCACCGCGATCGACCGCTTCGACTTCCAACCCGGACCGACCATTCCGATTGCGCTCGTGCGTCCACACATCATCGGTATCGCGCACGCACGCTGAATCGGTCACGACGCGCCCCCGATGCGAGACGCCCTCTTAGGAGCGTGCGAGGAGACGCTGGAGAAGTTCAAGGCGCTCGGGGACGACCCTCCACCAGACCCACCTCCCGCGCCTCTCGCCGACCAGGAGTCCCGCCTCGGCAAGGATCTTCGTGTGGTGCGAGATCGTCGGCTGACTCCTCTCGAGTGGTCCCTCGAGGTTGCAGCTGCACACCTCGCCCTCGGACGCGACAATCGAGAACAGCCGGAGCCGGACCGGATCGGAGAGTGCCGCGAACACGACGGCGAGAGCGGCGGCATCCGTCTTGGAGACGGCCGCGTCGACGAGCGCCTCACAGCACGGGTCGGGAACCTCACGCAGGTGGAGTTCTGTCACATCCGTCGCCTCTCATTGACAATCATCAATGTGTCTACGATACTGTTGAATCGATAACCATCAATGCTACAGGAGGCCAATGTGTCAAGGATCCAGCTCGCCCTGAATGTCCGCGACATCGACGAGGCCGTGGACTTCTACGAGAGGCTCTTTCACACCCCGCCCGCGAAACGGCGGCCGGGATATGCCAATTTCGCGGTCGTCGATCCCCCGCTCAAGCTCGTGCTCATCGAAACGGGCGCGGCGCGCAGCCACGGCATCGATGCCGCGCTGAACCATCTCGGCATCGAAGTCGCATCGCCGGAGGAGGTCGTCGAGGCCACCGCGGCTCTGACTGGCGCCGGTCTCTCCACGGTTTCGGAGGAGGGTACGGAATGCTGCTACGCGCTCCAGGACAAGGTCTGGGTGGACGATCCCGACGGCGCTCCCTGGGAGGTCTACACGGTTCTCGCCGACGCGCCGGATGCGCGACCAGGCTCGGCGCCACGCGGCGAAGCCAACGCATGTTGTGCGCCGGCGTCATCGGTTGCGTTGACTCTGGGCCGGACACCCTCCGCCCCGTGATCTGTGCCCCCAACGCGGTGAGGAGATGACAGACCATTCCGTGCTGTGGAAACGACTGACCGCGGAGTTTCTCGGAAGCGCGTTGCTCGCGGCGATCGTCATCGGTTCGGGTATCGCTGCGCAGAGCCTTTCGCCGGGTGACATCGGCCTCGAGCTGCTCGAGAACACCATTGCGACAGGTGCCGGGCTCTACGCGATCATCCTGATCTTCGGTCCGGTCTCTGGAGCACACCTGAATCCCGTGGTGTCGCTTGTGAATGCGGCGCTCGGGGGGATGCGTTGGCGAGAGGCCCTCTCCTACACCCCGTTTCAGGTACTCGGCTGCATCGGCGGCGCACTTGTTGCCAATGTCATGTTTGGACGCGCAACCCTCGAGCTCTCGACGAAACATCGGTTCTCCGGACCGCACACGGTCGCGGAGGTCGTCGCCACCGCGGGACTCGTGCTCGTCATCTTCGCCCTTGAGAGATCGGGGCGATCACACCTCACGCCGGCCGCGGTCGGCGCCTACATCGCGTCGGCGTACTTCTTCACCAGTTCCACAAGTTTCGCGAACCCCGCAATCACCGTCGGTCGCATGTTCTCGAACACCTTCGCGGGCATCGCGCCGTCGTCTTCGCCGAGTTTCATCGTGGCCCAGCTCATTGGCGGCGCCGTTGCCCTTGGTCTGGTCACGCTGTTCTATCCCGATCACGAGACCAGCCCAGAACGGGCCCGCGGTATTCATGCCTGAGCGTCGCCAGGGCCAAAGATCCGCCATGCTTGCAATCGTGGTCGGGGATCTCCTCTCCAAAGGAGCACCGAGATGCGCCTTGTAGTCATCGGTGGCAGTGACGCGGGAATCAGCGCCGCGCTCCGCGCGCGCGAACTCGATCCCTCGACCGAGGTGACCGTTGTGGTCGCCGATGCGTACCCGAACTTCTCGATCTGCGGTATTCCCTATTTCGTTTCCGGCCAGGTGACGCACTGGAGGAACCTTGCACACCGGACACTTCGCGACCTCGAGGAGACGGGCATGCGCGTCGCGCTCGATTCGCGAGCCACCGAGATCGATCCGACAAACCGACAGGTGCGCATCGCGACAACCGTGGGCGAAGAGCACTCGGTCTCCTATGACGCACTCGTCATCGGAACCGGGGCAACCTCGATCAGGCCCTCCATCGCAGGACTCATCGGAGATGGCGCGCTCGGAGCGACCGACGGGGTCCATCTCCTGCACTCGATGGGCGACACCTTCGACCTCATGCAGAGCCTCGAGAGATTCGCCCCGAAGCGCGCGGCGATCATTGGTGCCGGATATATCGGTCTCGAGATGGCCGAGGGCCTTCGCGCACGCGACATCGCGGTCACCCAGTTCGAGCAGCTCGAAGAGGTGCTGCCGACCGTTGATCGCGCGCTTGGCGCGCGCGTGCGCGACGAACTGGTCGCGCACGGCGTTGTGGTCCATACCGATTCGACGGTCACGAGGATCGCCCACTCGCCGGCAAGATCGCCGGGACGACTCGCCGTCGAGGCCGTCAGTAAATCGAACGATCTGCGCACGGTCTTTGTCGACATCGCACTCGTGGTCGTCGGTGTCCGTCCCGACGTCGAACTCGCGCGCCGGGCCGGAGTGCACATCGGCACCCACGGAGCGATCAAGGTCGATACCTCGATGCGAACCAACATTGAGGGTGTCTTCGCCGCCGGCGATTGTGTGGAGACCCACCATCGTCTGCTCGGCACCACCTACCTTCCGCTCGGAACGACCGCACACAAACAGGGACGCATCGCAGGGGAGAACGCTGTCGGGGGATCGATCGAGTTCGCCGGAAGTCTCGGCACACAGGTCGTCAAGGTCTTCGACATGGCCGTCGCGCGCACGGGGCTTCGCGACCACGAGGCGAAAGATGCCGGTTTTGATCCGGTGACCTACGAGTTCGAGGCTGATGACCACAAGGCGTACTACCCGGGAAGCCACCGGATCGCGATACGCCTCACCGGTGACCGGGTCTCGAAGCGTCTCCTTGGCCTCCAGCTCTTCGGTCATCACGAATCATCGATAGCAAAGCGGATCGATACTGCGGCGACTGCGATCTTCCATGAGATGACCGTCGGAGAGGTCAGCGATCTCGACCTCTCCTACACCCCGCCGCTCGGAAGCCCATGGGACGCGATCCAGGTCGGCGCCCAGGGATGGGAGAGTGCGTTGCGACGCGAGACCGCTCAGGGACCCTCGCCAGAGATCCGGGAATAGACGGTCAGCGCTTCATAGTCCTTGCCGGGACCGACGACGCGCCAACGCTCCTCGAAGCATTGATCTGAACGGACAACGATCTCGATGCAGTAGCGGTCGGGCGCGCACTGATGCTCTGGTGCGCACATTCCCGACGAGAGATCGAGATCGACAAAATGCCGGCCATCGAGAAAGTAGAGCGCGACCGACCCGTCCTGTTTTCGTCGATAATCGAGACTTCGCCGCGCGGACCCAATGTGGTCTCCGAGCCGGAGCTCGCCCTCTTCGACGTATTGGGCCTGTTGGACGGCTCCGCGCGCTCCATTCGCGGCGAGCGGAACGAGTCGACCGACCCCGACAAATGTTCCACCTGTGGCGTTGTGGTGGTCTTCGATGGAGCGCAGCACATCCCAACTGCCAAGCAGGTAGGCGAGGGTGTCGTGGATCTCCACCCGGATCAATCTATCGACATCCACGGACCGGACAGGAACTGGTGCAACCCGATCGAACGCGGAGCCTCTCCGGATTCACTCGTGACGAGTCATCTGCCGATCGCGCGTGTCGCGCTGCTCGGCGAGCGCGGATCATTTCCGCCCGGTCCCCGACGAGACCCAGCGGAGGCTTCGCCGCAGAACTTCGTCGATTCCGGCGCGGAGCGCTCAACCCAATGAGCGCTCCGCGCGCGACCGCTCTCGCTCGAGGTCGTGCTCGCGCACCCATGCGGGAGCATTGCGCTCGGCCCAGCCACGGTCGATCCGACCGCACAGCATCGACATGAGAGCTCGCGGATGAAAGAGCGCGAAGCCGATGTGTCCAAAGACCAGAAGGGCGACAAAGAATGCGAACCAGTCGTGGACGAATGTCGCGCCCTGGCGGATGGGAAGCGGGAAGGGATTGGGAAAGCGCAGCACCAGCCCCGTGAACAGCAATACGACGAGCCCGGAGACTGAAAGGACGGCATTGAGCTTCTGACCGGGATTGAACTTCCCGAGCTCGAGCTTCATCCGGCGCGTCCGGTCAAACCATCGCCACTCGCGTTGATCGAATCGCGTGAGTCGCGTCACGTCCTTTCGCAGCATCACTCCCCAGCGTCCACACAACGCGACGAGCAGCGGCACGAGGGCGAGAACCCCCGTGAGCGTGTGGATGTTCTCGATCAGGAGCCTTCGACCCACACGTACCGAGAACGCGGGGATGTACAGGATCGCCCCCGTGGCGATCAGCGTGAGCACATCGAGCGCGGTGACCCAGTGGAGCACGCGTTCGGTCAGGTCGAAACGCCTCAGCGACGCGGTCTTCGCCGAAGCCTCGGGTTCAGTCAACGGGTGTATCGCTCCGATGGTTCGACCGACCGATCCATGCCTCGACGTCGTATCCCAGCTGTTCCCAGAATCCCGGCTGTGCACTGTTGACGAGGGTGATGGAACTGAGCCATTTCGCGGACTTGTATCCGTACATCGGAGCGACGTAGAGCCTCACCGGCCCGCCGTGTTCGGGTGCGACGGGTGCACCGAGCATCTCGTAGGCGACGATCACATCAGAGCGGCGCGCCTCGGAGAGCGTCAGGCTCTCGGTGTAGGCGCCGTCGAATGAGCCGAACTCCACCGCCCTCGCAGCGGGGTCGACGACGGCGCGATCCAAGAGGTCGCGCAAAAGCACTCCCTTCCAGTGCACGTTCGGCACGCGCCAGCCCGTGACGCACTGAAAATCCTTGGTCAAGAGCGTTGCCGGCATCTCCTTGGGGTCGTGCAGCGACAGCGTCTGTGGGCGGTGCACGAGTCCGCTGACGTGGAGGCGATAGGCATCGTTCGCGACGATCGGAATGGTGT
>DAIDIA010000197.1 GCA_027459565.1 Acidimicrobiaceae bacterium
CTCCGCCCGGTTCCCGAGATCCAGTTCTTCGACTACATATGGACCGCAATGCAACAGATCAAATCCCAGGCGGCGACGGTTCGCTGGCGATCCAATGGGGCCTTCAGCTGTCCGATGGTGCTGCGTGTGCCGATCGGCGGCTACCTCACCGGAGGCGCGATCTGGCATTCCCAGTCCGGAGAGTCCATCTTTGCCCACGTTCCCGGTCTGACGATCGTCTTCCCGTCGCGCGCACAGGATGCCGCGGGCCTCTTGCGCACCGCGCTGGCCTGCGAGGATCCGGTGCTGTTCCTCGAACACAAGCACCTGCTGCGCCAGCGCTACACCGAGGATCCATTCCCGCCCGAAAGCTACAGGATCCCGTTTGGGAGGGGCGCGGTCGTCCAGAGCGGCACCGATCTCACCATCGTCACCTACGGTGCGATGGTGGAGAAGTCGAGACGAGCTGCGAGCACGCTCGGCGAAGAGGGGGTCTCGATCGAGATCATCGATCTCCGGTCGATCATTCCCTGGGATCAGGACCTCGTCTTGGAGTCGATCTCCCGGACCGGTCGGGTGCTGGTCGTGCACGAAGACGTCATCACCTGCGGATTCGGCGCCGAGATCGCGGCTGTCATCGGTGAGAGGGGATTCGACCTGCTCGATGCCCCGGTTCGTCGCATCGCAGCAATCGATACCCACGTCGCCTACGAACCGACACTCGAGCGCGCGGTTCTGCCACAGACCGAGCAGATCACCGAGGCGGCGCGGGCACTCGTCCGATACTGACCGAACCCGGGGGCGCCGGCTCGCGAGGCACGTTCGCCGAGCGTCGGTCCCCGCTATAGCGTCATAGGCGCGCGAATCTCGACGAGGGGAGCCGTATCGATGCAGGCACACGGGCAATGAACAAGGTCTATGCCTCGGCAGAGCTCGCGGTGACGGGCATCCCGGATGGCGCTTCGATCGCTGTCGGAGGTTTCGGCATGTGTGGAGTGCCGTCGGTGCTGATCGACGCGCTGCTTCGCGCCGGGACGGGTGACCTGACGGTCGTGTCGAACAACTGCGGAACCGACACGTTTGGACTCGGTCTCTTGCTGCGCCAACATCGCATCGCGCGCGTCATTGCCTCGTACGTCGGGGAGAACGAGGAGTTTGCAAGGCAGTATCTCTCGGGCGAGATCGAACTGGAGTTGACGCCCCAGGGGTCCCTCGCGGAGCGACTCCGCGCCGGAGGGTGTGGAATTCCCGCGTTCTTCACCCTTGCTGGCGTCGGAACCCTCGTCGGCGACGGAGGACTGCCGCTTCGCTACGCCGGCGATGGCACGGTGCTGAAGGCATCGCAGGCCAAGGAGCAGCGCACCTTTGCCGGACGCACGTACATCCTCGAGGAATCGATCACTACCGATTTCGCTCTCGTACGCGCGCTCGCGGCGGACGAGATGGGTAATGCGGTCTTCCACGCGAGCGCTCGGAACTTCAATCCGCTGTGCGCGATGGCGGCACGCCTCACGATCGTCGAAGCGGAACGGATCGTACGCTCAGGGGAGCTCGATCCGGATCAGATCCACCTTCCGGGGATCTTCGTCCAGCGCGTCGTTGCAGTTCCCGACGGAACCGTCAAACCCATCGAGAAGCTCACGCTCTCTCGCTCCGCATCGGAGACCCGTCCATGACCTTAACGCGCGAGCAGATCGCGAAGCGTTGCGCACGAGAGCTTCATGACGGCGAATACGTCAACCTCGGCATCGGGCTGCCCACGCTCATCCCGAACTATGTCGACCCGGACATCACCGTGATGCTCCAATCGGAGAACGGCATCCTCGGCGTTGGCCCCTACCCCGTCGAGGGGGAGGAGGACCCCGATCTCATCAATGCCGGCAAGGAGACGGTGACGCTGAACCGCGGCGGCGCGTTCTTCGATTCATCACTCTCATTCGGCATGATCCGGGGCGGACATATCGACTGCGCAGTGCTCGGCGCGATGCAGGTGAGCGCAACCGGTGACCTCGCGAACTGGGTGATCCCGGACAAGATGGTCAAGGGCATGGGTGGCGCAATGGATCTCGTGCACGGCGCGAAACGCGTCATCATCGCGATGGAGCACGCGACCAGGACCGGAGGACACAAGATCCTCAACCGGTGCACTCTTCCCCTCACCGGGATCGCGGTGGTCGACCTCATCGTCACGGACCTCGCGGTGATCCGGGTCGGCCCTCACGGCCTGATCCTCGAAGAGATCGCACCCGAGACATCGGTTGAGGAGGTCCAGCGCCTCACCGAACCGGAGTTGACGATCGCGACGAGTCTCTGCACCATCGAGTTGTAGCGGCCCGATCCGGCTACGACTGCCACGCGACGAGAGCGGCCGTGGGCGAGAACTAGAGCACCGCGAGCGCGGCCTCGATGGACACGCGGGCGAGCTCTTGGTGAACCCTGACGTTTTCGTCGCGATCGGTCGATACGACGACAACACTGATGCCGGGCTGAGCATCCGTCTGTTCCAGCGCCTTTGCAAGCGAATCCGCGGAGTCGGCGCGAAGGACATAACAGCCGAGCGCATCCGCGACCCCAAAGATCGCATTTCGCTGCGGCGTTCCGAACCCGCGTTCGAATGTCGCGCTCTCGAGGGCGGACGGGTAGTCAAGAAAGGAGAAGATACCCCCGCCCTGATTGTCGATGACCACGATGGTCGCGTCGGGAACCTCCTCATTGGATCCCCAGACAAGGCCCGAGAGGTCATGGAGGAATGCGAGATCTCCGACGAGTCCCACCGTGCGGCCCGACGACGCCCTCGCAACGCCAAGCACGCTCGAGACGACTCCATCGATGCCGTTGGCCCCGCGGTTCGCGAGCACGCGCGGAGGAGCCGGGCGAGGTGCGGCGAACCATTCGACATCTCGGACCGGCATGGAAGACGAACAGAACAGCGTGTCGTGTTCGCCAAGCACGCGAAAGAGCATGCGCGCCACCGCCGGCTCCGTGAGAGATCGGCGGTCAAGCGCCTGCGCAATTGCACGGTCAGCCGCTTCGTCGCAGCGCCTCCACACTCGAAGCCAGTCAGGATCCACGCCGGCTGAGGCCGCGACATGGTCGGTGAGTTCGCGAAACAACCGCTCGGGACTTGTCGCGAGAAAAACCGCTCCGATGCGCTCGGGATCGGCAAAATTCCCGAACTGGTCGACGAACAGGTGGGGCACCCCGGCGGTCGCCCAGTCCTCGTTCCAGCCCATCAGCGTCTTCGATGCGTGTGGCATCCCGATGTGCACCACGAGTTCGGGTCGGAGTGCCTCGACGATGGGATCCGACCGCAGGAACTGATCGGCGTGACTGATGAGCACAGGATGCGGTGACCTACCGATCGCGCGCGCGTCACCGAGGACGGGCCAGCCGCGATAGTGGGCGTATTCGAGAACGAGGGACGGATCGCAAAGCGCCTCTCCGCCGACGATCACGACAACACGGCGAGCGGAGGCGAACAGATCGAGCACTCGCGCAGGCATCCCCGCGGACACTTCGTCACCGCGGACCACCTGATGCCACGGTGATCCGTCCCGGCGACCAGGCGGAAGCGCCCCGAGACCACCGACGATCGGTTCACGAAAGGCAATATTCGCCTGC
>DAIDIA010000198.1 GCA_027459565.1 Acidimicrobiaceae bacterium
AAGCGATCTTCTCGAACGCGAGAACCTCGCGTTCGCGAGGCGCCCGAGCAGTGCGCGCAAAACGAGTCCGCGAAAGTACAGCTCCTCGACAACGGGGCTGCCGAGACAGACGAAGAAGCCGAGCACGAGAAAGCGCGAACCGGTGATGTTGTGGGTCAGGGAGTTCGCGGGATCGTTGAGACGCGTGAAGAGGTTCGGAACGAACGGCACAAGCGGCAGCTCGAGGAGTGGCGTGAGAAGGTACTGGCCGAGAAGACCTATCACGATCCCGATCGGCAGGTCCACCAGCCGGATCGCGATCCCGTAGTCGGCGCGCATCTGTGCGAACGCCCCGAGATGACCGTCGACCGACTCCGTCAACTGCGCTCCCTGGCCGGCGCGACCGGGACCGTCGATGCGTCCACGCGCGAGCGGGCGCGCGAGCATGACCGCCAGCACGAGACCCATCCACAGTCCGACGAGGTTGAGGAGGTCCTCGCGAAAGAGACTCGGTGAAGACGTCGCGCCCGCGCGGTGTGGCCAGAGATTCACCGCGATGGTCGCGATCAGCCAGCCCGAGACGAGTCCGGTGACCGCCACGCCGAGTCCGAACGGATTCGGCTTCGCCGTCGTCGCGACCACGAGGGAACGGATGCGACCCGCGGCCGGAGAGGACATCGCACCACCTTGGTCGGAGTTCGCCACTCGGTCAAACCCATTTTGGGGAAAAGAACCCTACCCCCTGCGTCTGAACGGCGGCGACACCGGCCTACGATGGAGCAATGAGTCGCCAACCAAATGACATGCGCCAGAACCCTGGGAATCAAAGGGGGGGGACGCCCGGTCAGACCGGCAACGAGAACGCCATCCGCTGGATCGTCGCCGGGGTTGTCGTCGTGCTCGTGCTGCTCGTCTTCGGCTCGTCGCTCGTCTCCAAGGGCTCGTCGACGCAGGTCCCGTGGTCGAAGTTCCTCAACACCGACATCCCGCATCGTCTCGTCAAGACCGTGCTGGTCAACAACACCAACGGGAACATCACCGGCCAGCTGACCGACGGGACCAACTACTCGACAACGGGACCGATCGCGCTGACCCAGCAGGAGCAGAGTGCGATCACCGCGAGCGGGGCCGAGCTGAAGTTCTCGACGCCGACCTCGAATATCTTCGCCTCGCTGCTCGGCTATCTGCTGCCGGTGCTCTTGTTCATCGGCTTCATGGTCTGGCTGAACCGCCGGGCCCAGGGTCAGATGAGCGGGATCATGTCCATCGGTCGGTCGAAGGCCAAGGCCTATTCCGCCGAGCGCCCGAAGAACACCTTCGCCGATGTCGCCGGCTACAACGGCGTCAAGCAGGAGATCTCCGAGGTGGTCGACTTCCTCAAGTCTCCGGGTCGGTTCAAGGAGATCGGCGCGCGCATTCCCAAGGGACTCCTGCTCGTCGGACCCCCGGGAACGGGCAAGACGCTCCTCGCCCGCGCGGTCGCCGGTGAGGCGGGCGTCCCCTTCCTCTCGGTGAGCGGCTCGGATTTCATGGAGATGTTCGTCGGCGTCGGAGCGAGCCGGGTACGCGATCTCTTCGAGACCGCGCGCAAGCAGGCCCCGGCGATCATCTTCATCGACGAGATCGACTCGATCGGCCGCAAGCGCGGCGCAGGTCTTGGCGGTGGCCATGACGAACGCGAGCAGACACTCAACCAGCTGCTCTCGGAGATGGACGGATTCGACACCGCCGAGGGCGTGGTGATCATGGCCGCGACCAACCGGCCCGACATCCTCGATCCGGCGCTGCTTCGCCCGGGACGCTTCGACCGCCAGGTCGTCGTGCCGCTTCCCGATCTCGAGGAACGCGTGCCGATTCTCAAGGTGCACTGTCGCGACAAGCGGATCGGACCCGATGTCGATCTGGAGCTCGTCGCGCGCGGCACGCCGGGAATGAGCGGCGCTGACCTTGCCAACCTCGTGAACGAGTCCGCGCTCCACGCCGTGCGCCGCGGAAGCCAGGAGGTCGAGATGCAGGACTTCGACGCGGCGCGCGACCGGGTGCTCATGGGACAGACCCGGGACACGATGGTGCTCTCTGCCGAGGAGCGCGAGCGCGTTGCCTACCACGAGTCTGGCCACGCCGTCCTCTCCTACGTACTCCCCCACGCGGATCCGCTGCTGAAGGTGAGCATCATCCCGACGGGGATGGCGCTCGGGGTGACCCACCAGCTCCCTCTCGAGGACCGCCACATCTACCGTCGCGACTACATCGAGGACTCCCTCGCGGTGCGCATGGGCGGCCGCGTCGCGGAGCTGATCATCTACGGAGACCTCTCGACGGGAGCGAGCGACGATCTCCAGCGCAACACCGAACTCGCTCGCAAGATGGTTCGCGAGTGGGGAATGAGCGAGCGCATCGGACCGATGGCCTGGGGAGCCCAGGGCATGGTCTTCCTCGGAGACGACCTGATGCATTCACGTGACTACTCCGACGACACCAGCCGCGTCGTCGACGAGGAGGTTGCACGGATCCTCAACGAGCAAGAGGACCGGGCCCGACGCGTGCTCACCGAGCACGCCGCCGGCCTTCGACTCGTCGCACAGACGCTGCTTGCGCGCGAGACCGTCGATGGCGCCGAGGTGGCCCGACTGATCGACGAGGCCCACGGCGAACCCGTGCACGGTGAGAATCCGGCGAAGCCCCACTTCGCGACGGGGATGCTCGGCCGACGCCTCACACCGGTCGCGAATGACCTCGACACGGCGCCGACGCCGAGTGCCGCTGCGACCGACACAGAGGGCGCCCCTGCACTGACGAAGCGAGACGGGGGCGCCGCGGTGATCGAGGTCCCGACGACCGAGGACTACGACCCGCCAAAAGAGGCGCGGGGCTGATCCCTCTCCCGCGCTGATCTATCTGTACCGCCCGTCGCGCGCTCGAGTGGGGTTCGCGACCTGCCGGCAGAGGATCCACGCGAAACTCTTGCGATTCGCAGGGATGACCGCGGTCGCGCGCACCGCACGCGGACTCGCGACCGGTATCTGCGCCGGTCCGGCGACTGCGCTTTGAGCCGAGCGAGAGTCCCGAGCGATCTGCGCTAACGCACGGGGAGCGCGGAGGGCACATTCAGCCCGTGCGCCGAGAACGCGTATTCGGTCATTCCCGCGACCACCGGCTCGGATGCAATGACGACGATCTCGAGGCCGATTGCGTTCCGAAGGTGGCGAGAGAGGTCGACCGAGGCGAGCGAGTGCGGGCCGACCCGCATTGGACCGACTCCCGCGATCGCGAGCGATCGCCCCCCAACGACCTCTTCGATGCGCACCGTGGCTGCTCTGCGCTGTGGGTTCGCGATGGCGACCACCTCGCTCGCGACGTGATCGGAGCGACCGCCACCGACCATCCACGTCCTCTCCGGTAAGACATTTGGCGCGGTGACCCCGAATCCGGAGGGGAGCGTCGCCGGGAGCTGGATCTGGCGCGAGCTTGCGGAGAGAGACAGCGGACGGTTGACGATCGTCTCGCGGTCGACGATCAGCGCACCCCGACCAAGCACCGCAACCGAGCTCGACTGGATCCCCGCGACGCGCAGACGCGGCATCACGTACTGCAGGTCCGCGTTCGCGCCGACGACCATCGTGATCTCGCCCTCCGAGCCCGTCCCGCTCACACTCAGCCGGACGCGCTCTTGGTGTCCGGTCGTGTTCAACAGCGAGTAGATCTGTTCGACCCCCGGAGCGACCACCGTCGGTGCGAACCACCAGGTCGAGAGGGGCACCTGCGAGCCGAGCGAGAGCGCTCGCGCGAGCGCGCCATTCGCGACCTTGAAGTGCAAGACCCCGACGGCGAGTCGACCACTCACCGTCGTCACGCCGAGGCTCATCTGGGCACGTTGGGGAAGGGCGTGACCCGCGAACAGAACGACATCTTGTCCCGGTTCGATCGGCACGCTCGAGAAGACGCTCGGCAGTGTGGCGACCGCTCCGGTGGTGAAGCGCAGATCGGCGACCGCCGGGGTCGCGCCGGGATTGAAGAGCGAGATCGCCATGTTCGACGAGCCTGCGGTCGAGCCCGAGCCGAAGTAGGTGTTCTGCGCGGTATGGGTCGTGCACGCGGAAGTCGTGATCCCGGCGGCGGTCGTGACGATCTCGTTCACGCCCACCCCGCGCCCGTTGACGATCACACTCGCCGCGCCATAGGTCGCGCCCTTTGCTCCGGGCAGCACGATGGTCTCGTGTCCCATCGCGGCCACCACATAGGAATGGAGCACGCTCATCCCGGAGTTCGCGGAGATGTGCACCTGCGCATGCACGGCATCCCGGGCGAGGTTGACGATCTGGATCGACGAGGACTCACCGCGATGGCCGATCGGGAGCGGGCCCGGGCAGTACCAGGCGCTCGAGGTTGCATGCGAGCCGACCATGATCGCCGAGGTCGCAGCGTCGGCGCCCTGGACCCCCGAGAGGTCGTGGCGTTTGACCACGGAGTTCAAGACACCCGCTCCGGCGAAGACGAGCGCGAATCCGGCGATGATGATCCGCCGGCGCAGCGTCGATACCTCTCCCCTCGGGCTCATACCATCAGCTCGTCAATCGGCGCCGGATCGACCGGCGCGCTCGATCGCGCCTCCTCTGGCGCTCCCGGGTCCGATCCCGCCATGCCAGAGCCGCGCGCTATGGCGCGCGACCGACGCCGGGAGGCCTGGCGGATGCGACGCTCGCGCAGCCCGATGCGCGCCAGGAACAGCCAGAGCACCATCTCCGCGATCACCGCAACAAGGTGCACCCACCTCGGCAGTCCGCTCGGTGGCGCGACCGCCCGGAGTCCCGAGGTGTTCTCGAAGATGCGCGCACCCCCCTCGCTCGGCAGCTGGTGGAGGTCGTTCTGGTTCGCCAGCGCATCGAGGAGTTGCTGGGGGGCGGGGGCGGCCTCGACACTCTGGATCCCCGAGAGCTGCGGCGCGACAAAGGTGGGAACAATCAGGTAACGGATGTTCTGGCCCGCGAGCAGGCTCCCGAGGGTCACGGTCGAACCGCGTTCCGCACTGACGATCGCGCGCTCGATCGAGTCTGCGGTACCGATATGGGTGCTCGGCCAGATCGAGGTCGCCGTCGGAAGTCCGCCGAGTGTGATCCCGAACGCGAGGCCCGGTGTGATCTGCCAGCTCTTGAGTGGCAAGGCGGCGGGGTTTCCGAGCCAGAGCACGCGCGACCGTGCCTCCGAAGCGGCGGTCGCGCGCGCGGAGCGCGACGAGCTGTGACTCGCCACCCGGGGTGCGAT
>DAIDIA010000199.1 GCA_027459565.1 Acidimicrobiaceae bacterium
ACTCCGTCCCATTGACGGAGATCGGAATTCTGGACATTGAGAGGCAGGGGCATTCGTGAGCAACGCTCGAGGGCAGAGGACCGCGGAATGCACCAATTCGGATGCAGCTACTCGTCTCAAGCAGTCCAGGAAGTTCCTCGAAGTGGCACAACTTGTTGCAACAGAGGCCGATACCTTGGAAACGTCGGCGAGCGTGGCGGCCTCGTTGGCAGTACTGGCCGGAATCGCCGCGTCGGATGCTGCGTGCTGCGCGGCACTCCGTATGCGCTCACGCGCACAGGACCACAAAGCGGCTTTGCATCTCATTCGGCAGATTGAGCCGAACGGCAAGGTGATCGCTGGAAAGCTCGACCGACTCCTGGACCTGAAAGACAGCGCCCAGTACGGTGTCATTTCCCTTTCGACGGCGGATCTGAAGGTCGCCCTGAGAAATGCGGCTGCGATCGTGGAATTCGCGAGCGAGGTTATGCGTCGAGGGTAAATCGCGTCCTCATAGCCCGATGGCGGAGAGGATCGCGACAATCTCTGCTGTATCGAGAAACTTTCTCCCTCAATACAGTTGCCACCATCGGGTGTCTCTGAGGCCGTTCGTTATAACGTGACCTGACGGTCTTGCCTTCCATTGAAACCTTGTTCAACAGTCGCCTCCCGGAGACTCGGCAACACCTACTGGAGACCCGCCAATTGCAGAATGGCTGTCACCAAGGAACCGGAACGATCTCCTCATTCCAGAAGCATCGCAGCCGAAAATCAACGGTCAGCACCTACTCGCGTCCCCACGCGGTGTCGAATTCTTGCCGTCGAAGGAGTCACCGTATGAACCCGTCGATCATTTCGGAGGATTCGCCTTAACAGCTCTGTTCTCGCGACCAACGAGGTCGGACATCTTTTCATGATCGAGAGGGCCAAAGCTCTATTTCCCCCTCTCCAAGCAGGTGTTCATAACCCGTCGATGCAAGCGATCGACCCTCGAATTCGACGGCCGCCGGCCCCTCTGTCACCAATCCGACGCGAATAGGAGTGCGAAGCCCACTTGCGGCGAACCGCTCCGCAACGGCGAATTCCGCGGCGAGACTGAAGACGAGCTCGTAGTCCTCGCCCCCCTCGAACACATCTTGGTCCGTTGCTCCCTCGACACCGGGCAGCGATTCGAGTGTGATCTTCACCCCCGAACGCTCTGCGAGGAGATGCAGCGCGTTTGCAAGTCCGTCCGAGCAGTCAACCGCGCAATGTGCGCCGAGAGCGCCGAGCAGGAGTCCTTCGGCGACGCGCGCGACGGGCCTCCGGTAGGCCGCGACATTGGGACCAGCAGCAGCCGGGTCCCGGTTCAGCTCCCGGAGTCCTGCGCAAGACGCACCGAGCGGGCCGGTGACGTAGACGGCATCACCGGGGCGCGCGCCGCTTCGCAAGAGCGGCCCGTGCTCGGCCTCGCCGAGCACCGTGACGGAGATGACGAGCGTCGCGCCGTCGGTGATGTCCCCGCCGACGATGTCACAGCCATAGCGCGTAGCCGCCTCCTCGACACCGAGCATGATCTCTCTGATCTCGGCTCCCGATGCCCCGGCGATCGCGACGACGACCGCACGCGCCCTGCCGCCCATCGCGGCGATGTCGCTCACGTTGACGCTGACCGCCTTGAAGCCCATGTCTGCGAACGTGCACAGTCGACGGTCGACATGCACGCCCTCGACCACAAGGTCCGTCGAGACGAGGGGCCGCGAGAGCGGTGCGACAAGTGCCGCGTCGTCGCCCGCCCAGACCTGACCCTCGGGGGCGCTCGCGTGGCGGGCGACAAGGTACGCGAGCACGTCGCGCTCGTGTTCGAGGGGGATTTCCACCGCGCCAAGGCTAATGGCCCCCCGACAGCCGATCGACCTGCCCATTTGCCGGCGATTGGCGTCGCACGGGGAGGTTCGACAACGATGAACAGCATCTTCGACATCGATGAACGCAGCGTCACTCGGGGGTAAACGCTCTTGTTATCGTATGCAGAGTGCCCGTGGGGGGCGCGGCGAGACAAGCAGGACCACAGCACCTACGACGACTCAACGCCCCATCAGCTCGGGGCGAAGAAAAGGATCACAAGATGCCGCCCACCAAACACCAGCAACTTCTCGCTTGGGTCGACGATTTTGCGAAACTGACCCAGCCACGCGATGTCTATTGGTGCGACGGTTCGGCAGAGGAGTACGACGAGCTCTGCGACCTGCTCGTCAAGAACGGAACGTTCACCAAGCTCTCAGACGCGAAGCGTCCGAACAGCTACTGGGCCCGCTCGGATACCCGCGACGTCGCGCGCGTCGAGCAGCGCACCTACGTCTGCCCCGTTGACGAAGAGGACGCCGGACCGAACAACAACTGGATGGAGCCGGGTGAGATGCGGTCGATCCTCACCGAACTCTTCGAGGGTTCGATGCGCGGCCGCACGATGTACGTCGTGCCGTTC
>DAIDIA010000200.1 GCA_027459565.1 Acidimicrobiaceae bacterium
AGGATCGCGGAAGACTCGTTGGACTCGTCTTTTCGATGCAGGCACTCGGACTGATCATCGGCCCGCTGGCGGCACTCATCCTTGTTGTTTCGGGCGTGTCGGACAGCCTGACCTGGCGCATCCTTCTCGGACTCGGTGCGATCCCTGCGGCAGCGGTGATCTACCTGCGCGCGAAGATGCCGGAGTCGCCGCGGTTTCAGTCACGCGTCCAGGGCAGGAATGACCAAGCGGTCGTTCAGCTGCAGGTGTTCTCCGACGGCATCATCGCCGCAGATACGACTGCCTCTGAGCACCGAAAGCGACTGAGTCTCCGGCAGTTCCTCACGAATCGCCGATTGGTGACCCTGATGCTCGCGACCGCGGGAAGCTGGTTCCTCTTCGACTACGCGTACTATGGCAACACACTGTCGTTTCCGAGCATCCTTGCCGATGTCGCTCCCAACGCATCTCTTGAGACGAAGCTCGCGTGGACACTCGGGATATTCATCGTCTTCGCCCTGCCGGGGTACATCCTTGCAGTTGCCAGGATGGACAGGATCGGACATCGCAGGCTTCAGTTCATCGGATTTGCCGTGATGGCAGCGTGCTTCTTGGTGCTTGGACTCTTCCCCTCTCTGACAAGCGCTACCGCTCCATTCCTCGCGCTCTTTGGCGTGAGCTATTTCTTTACCGAGTTCGGACCGAACATGACGACCTTCGTGCTCCCCTCCGAGGTCTTCCCGGATTCGATTCGCACCACCGGGCACGGCGTCGCGGCGGGTGTCGGAAAGCTTGGCGCATTTGTCGGGGTGTTTGCCGTTCCACAGCTTGAGAACCACATCGGCCTTCGCGGGATGCTGATCGTCGCGGGAGCGGCCGCGATCCTCGGATTCCTGCTCACGCGACTGCTCCCCGAGCCCTCTCAGCGCACGCTCGAGGAGATCTCCGAAGACACCGATCCCTACGAGGAACTGTCGGCCTGAGCCGCCGCGGTGGTGCACATGGAGGCAGTCGAGTGGCCGGCGTCCATGTCGACGGGGGTGCTGCGTCGCACGGTTTTGTCCGCAGGGTACAGAGGGGTCACAGAGGGTCCGCATCACAACTGGTACGTGGGGCAATGATTTGCTGATCGGCCGATGCAATTGAATGTGACCACGAACATCAGTCGCGAGCGAGTCCGCGTTCACCTGCCATCCGGAAACAAGCAGAGAAACAGGAGCGAATTGGTGAGGATTCCACGGATTACCTTCGAAGCTCCTGAGTTTCTCGGAGTTTCCGATATCTTCTCCGAGCGCCATGGGTCACCATTCGACGCACGGGTGTCAAGGGGGAGTTGGGAGATGAGGATCGGTTGGACCCACACCCAGATTTACGACACCAGACGCCTTTCGCGCCGGGTGCGGAGCTGCGCCATCTGCTCATGTTGCAAAGTCCTTGGTACGTCCTGATCCGAATGTCTGGCGAGGTCTCCATCTCGACGATCGCGGTGCTCGGCTCGATTCTTTTCTCGATGGAGATGCAGAGGCCCTTGATTTGGCCGATCGCGCGAAAGACACCGACGACATCATCATGCCCGGCGAGGTGTCAGAGCCAGCGGATGCGGACGGAAAGTCTCGACCGTTGAGTCGCGCGAGGTCGCGGTCTGCCGGCGGATACTGTGACTGTGGAGCGGGACAATGATTGAGCCGACGACGGCTGCCGATGGCGTCAGACCGGCAGACTTGGCGCGCCGTATCTGTGCTACCCAAGAGAGGGGATTGATATGGCTGACGAGCAGATTCTTTTGAAGATTGAGAACCTGGTTGATGAAGAGCGGAGACTCAGGAAAGACGAAACGCCGGAGAACGCAGATCGGATCGTAGATATCGAAGAGACGCTCGACCAGTGTTGGGATCTATTGCGACAGCGTCGAGCACTGCGAGAATTTGGGCGAGATCCCGATGCCGCAATCGTTCGCGATACCGGTACGGTCGAGGGTTACCTTCAGTAGCAGTCGACTCACTGAACACTGCTGTGAGCGTGAGCGGTGCGTGTCACCTCGCCTCGAACCCGGCCCTCGACTGGAGTTGCGCGGACCCGACATATCAGCAACCACTCCCGCCGATCAGATGAATCCAAAGCAGCTGAAGCGACCACAACACCTGCTCTTCGCGCACGAAGCACCTATGGATTCCCCACACGTCTCAATGGCATGGCATGGAATAGTTGATTTGGTACCAACGTTTTCGATATGTCTATCGCCTATAAGGAGTGGCTTATGAGCACGCCCACCGTCCCAAGCATCCTGACCGGAAACTACACCGTCGACCCTGCGCATAGCCGGATCGGCTTCGTCGCGCGACACGCCATGGTCACCAAGGTCAGGGGTTCGTTTAACGAGTTCGAAGGTTCCGGCTACTTTGACGCCACCAACCCCGCGAACTCAAAGCTGCAGTTGACGATCACGGCAGCAAGCATCGATACGCGAAATGCAGACCGCGATGCCCATCTTCGCTCCAACGACTTCTTCGACATGGACCGATACCCGCAGATCACGTTCGCTTCGACCGGTGTCGAGCAGACCGGGGACACCCAGTATCGGGTCTCGGGCGACCTCACTATCAAAGGAGTTACCCGTCCGGTCACCATTAATTTCGAGTACACCGGGAGCGCAATAGACCCTTATGGCAACCAGCGGATCGGCCTCGAAGGCACAGCGAGCGTGAACCGCAAGGACTGGGGAGTCAACTGGAACGCAGCACTCGAGGCAGGCGGGGTACTTGTCAGCGAGATCGTCACTCTCGAGTTCGAGGTTTCTGCCATCCGCACAGCCGAGACCACCTGAGGTCGACGAAGACCCACGGGCCGTGAGGCCGCGCACGACACGTCGAATCCGGGCGCGGAACCTTCGGATCCCCGCCGCCCGCGTTGTCCAGATTGCAAGCCATCGGATCCGCGCGCCTCGCGCCGGAGCGGAAACCATCCCGATGCGGCCCGAACTGCACGAACCTTTGGTGATGTGTCCATTGACAGACCCGGCGCCGGGCCTGCCGGGTGCGATGCCGACCAGATGTGACAGTATGGGCCGTGCCCGGTAATCCAGGGAATGATGACGGATGGATTCTGGCCGTTTTGGACGGTGGCCCGCTTGACGGTAGGCGCGAGTTCGTCAGGTCCGATGCGGTCAAGCTGATTGTGATCATGACCGACGGTCAACAGCATCGGTATGAACAGACCGAGATGACAGGACCGTTACCCGATAGGCAAATGGCTCGCGTCTTCGCGTGGACCGGGCGCCACTACGGACCGAAATGACACGACCGCAGCCGCGCAGCCAGTACCCCTCCGAGATTTCCCGGTCCCAAGTCCCAAAAAGTGGAGCTGACGGGATTCGAACCCGTGACCTCCTGGTTGCAAACCAGGCGCTCTAACCAACTGAGCTACAGCCCCGTGGCCACCCAGCCTATCGGCCGACGTCGGCGGCATCTTTCACGCTTAATGCGTGCCGAGGGCTGCCCGGATTGACTGGCGAAGTGAGGCGGTGGTCGCGAGAACGGCGGTTGGCTCGTATCCGCAGTGTGCCATGCAGTTGTCACAGCGCGCATCGTTTCCGCGGCCGTACTTGGACCAGTCGGTCGTCTCCAGGAGTTCCTTGTAGGTCGCGGTGTAGCCGTCACCCATCAGATAGCAGGGACGCTGCCAACCGAAGATCGAGTAACTCGGGATTCCCCACGGCGTGCACTGGTACTGCTCCTTGCCATCGAGGAAATCGAGGAACAAGGGCGTGTGGTTCAGGCGCCACCGCTTTCGGTGTCCATCACCAAACGCTGCCTTGAAGAGCGACTGCGACTGCTCGACGCCGAGGTAGTGCTCCTGATCGGGGGCCTTCTCATATGCATAGGCCGGAGAGATCATCATCGCATCGACCTTGAGGTCATCGTTGATGAAGTTAAGGACCTCGCGCACGGTCTTTGGCGAGTCAGTGCTGAAGAACGTCGAGTTCGTCGTGACGCGGAATCCGCGGCGCTTCGCCTCGCGGATCGCGGAGGTCGCCTCCTCGAACACGCCCTCGCGATCGACTGCCTCGTCGTGGCGTTCCTTGAGACCATCGAGATGGACCACCCATGAGAAGTACGGCGAGGGCTTGAACAGCTCCATCTTGCGGTTCAACAACACCGCGTTCGTGCACAGATAGACGAAGCGCTTCCTCTTGATAAGCCCCTCGACGATCTCGGTGATCTGCGGGTGAAGCAGTGGCTCGCCGCCGGCGATCGAGACCATCGGCGCGCCACTCTCCTCGATCGCGGCGAACGCGTCCTCGGGGCTGACGCGCTTGCGCAGGATCTCTGTCGGATACTGGATCTTCCCGCAGCCCGGGCATGCAAGGTTGCAGACGAAGAGTGGTTCGAGCTCGACGATCAGCGGGTATTTCTCGACCTTCTTTACCTTCTGCTTCATCAGGTACGCGGCCATACGCATGTTTTGTCGCAGGGGGATGCCCATTAACTTTCACCAAC
>DAIDIA010000201.1 GCA_027459565.1 Acidimicrobiaceae bacterium
GCGAGGAGGTTGGGGTCGCCCTTCTTCGGCGCCGACCCGACGTCAGCCGACGCGGACAGCTGGCCCTTGGTCAGCCCGTAGACGCCGTTGTTCTCCATGACATAGAGCATGTCCACGTTCCGGCGAATCGCATGGACAAGATGGCCAGCGCCAATGGACAGCGAGTCGCCGTCGCCGGAGATGCCGATGAATCTCAGCTCCCGATTCGCCGCATTCGCGCCGGTGGCGATGGTTGCCATTCGCCCATGGGCGGAATTGAAACCGTGCGCGCCGCGCACGAAATACGTCGGCGTCTTCGACGAGCAGCCGATTCCCGAGAGCTTTGCGATCATCTCGGGCGCGATTGCAAGTTCGTACAGCGCCTCGACGATCGCCGCTGAGATCGAGTCGTGTCCGCACCCCGCGCACAGCGTCGACATCGGGCCCTCGTAGTCGCGTACGGTCAGGCCGATCGCATTGCGTTCGAGTTCAAGAAGTGGAATGAGCGGTTTGGTGATCGATGCCATCTTCAGTCCTCCAGCTGACGTGTGATGCCTTCGATGACGTGCTTCGCGCTCAACGGGAATCCCCCGTAGACGAGCACGGATCTCAACTTCTCCTTGACGACGGATGTCTCGATCGAAAGAAGGGAGCGCAATTGGGCATCCCGGTTCTGCTCGACGATGAAGCAGATTTCGTGCTCGTCGAGGAACTCCCCAACGGCGGGCGAGAACGGGAACCCGCGTATCCTCATGAAGTCCGCTGCGATCCCCGAATCGTGGAGAAGTTCGAGAGCCTCGCGAATGGCGAGATCGCCGCTTCCCATGCCGACGACACCGATCCGCGCCCCGGCGCGGCGCTCGATGATGGGCTCGGGCATGTATCGGGCAGCTGCGGCGTGCTTGCGGAGAAGGCGGTCGACGACCTCCTGGTACTGGTCGGGGATCTCGGTGTAGTCACCGAATTTGTTGTGACCCGAGCCGCGGATGAAGTAGGCCCCCTTGGGATCGACGCCCGGAAGTGTGCGCGGGGTGACGAAATCCACGTCCTCGTCGGTGTAGCGGAAGAAGTGCGCAATGTCCTTGAGGTCGTTCGCGTCAAGCACGCGGCCCCTGTCGGGTTGGGCGCTGTCGTCCCACGCGAGCGTTGGGACCACCCAGTCGTTCATGCCGATGTCGAGATCCGAGAGCATGATCACCGGCGTCTGGAATCGCTCCGCGAGATCGAAGGCGCGGACCGAGAAATCAAAGCACTCATTCGGGTTCGCCGGGAACAGGAGAAGGTGCTTGGTATCACCATGCGAGGCGTAGGCGCACGCGAGGATGTCCCCCTGCTGGGTGCGAGTCGGCATACCCGTCGAGGGTCCGGTCCGCTGCACATCGATGATGACCGCGGGAATCTCGGTGTAGTACGCCAGACCGAGCAGCTCGCCCATGAGGGAGATACCCGGACCCGAGGTCGAGGTGAAGGCCCTCGCGCCGGTCCAGTTCGCGCCGAGCACCATGCCGATCGCTGCGAGTTCGTCCTCGGCCTGCAAGATGAGGTAGTTGTTCTGGTAGCGCGTCGCCCCATTCTCATCGGCTTCGGGAAGCGCCTCGCGTCGGTAGCGCCGACACAGCGAGGTGAAATTGTCCATCACCGAGGTCGATGGGGTGATCGGATACCAGGCTGCGACAGTGGCACCCGCGTAGAGGCAGCCGAGCGCGGTCGCGGTGTTGCCGTCGACGAGGATCTTGTCGCTGTTGGAATCCATCGTCTCGAGATGGAAGGGGAGTGGACACTCGTAGTGGTTGCTCGCGTATTCGTAGCCCAGTCTGAGTGCGAGTTGATTGGACTCGCGGAGCCGGGCGTTGCGCGAGAAGGTCTCGTCAAGCAACGCGGCGACGATATCGATGTCGATCGAGAGGAACGCGACGAGCGCTCCCGCGTAGCAGACGTTCTTCATGAGCACGCGCTCGCGCGCCGAGGAGAAGTTTTCGATGCAGAGCGCGGTGAGCGGTATCTCGAGAAAGTGCACATCGGGCCGCATGAGTTCGGGAGCAAGTGGCCAGGTCGAGTCGTGAAGGACATATCCGCCAGAACGCACCTCGTTGATGTCCTCGGCATAGGTCTTCGCGTTCATTGCAACCATCAGGTCATAGTCAAGGGCCCGGGCTGTGTAACCGCTCTTGTTCACCCGAATCTCGTA
>DAIDIA010000202.1 GCA_027459565.1 Acidimicrobiaceae bacterium
CCATCGATACAGCGATACCTTCATTGGTGATATTGATAATATCAATTGCCACCATTGAAGGAAACATCTTTACAATGATACAGCGGTCAAGCATAATGGCCAGTATGAACAGGTTAAGTACGGCACGCAGGGCCCAGCTGATCGGGCTTCTCTGTGAGGGGATGTCAATGCGAGCCATCAATCGGACAACTGGCGTCGCGCGCCAGACCATCTCTGACCTGCTCGAAAAGCTCGGTCTTGCATGCTCTGAATACCAGGACGGCGTTTTCAACAACCTGGACATCAGAACAGTCGAATGCGACGAAATCTGGAGCTTTGTCGGTAGCAAGCAAAAGAACGTCCCAGACGGGCAAGAAGAGAATCCCGACTATGGCGACGTATGGCTCTGGACGGCCATCGACGCTCAAACAAAGCTCGTCCCGTCGTGGCTCGTTGGCGAACGAACGGTGGCCGATTGCTACACGTTCATGGCCGACTTCAAGACACGCGTCAAGCCGGGGCATCGCATCCAGATCACTACCGACGGACTCGGCGCTTACAACACCGTCGTTGATGCCCTTTGGCGCGACTCAGCCGACTTCGCACAAATCGTCAAGGTCTACGGGTCGGCTGGATCGGCAAATAATGAGCAGCGATACAGCCCAGCCGAATGTACAGGAACTGACATTCTCATTCGCACCGGATCGCCCGACTCTCGTCACATTTCGACCAGTTACGTCGAGCGCAACAACCTGACGATCCGAATGGGAATGCGACGCTACACGCGACTGACTAACGCATTCAGCAAGAAGGTCGAGTTCCACGCTCACGCTTGCTCGCTTTATTTCATGTACTACAACTTCGCCAAAAAACATGCTGCGCTACGCATCCAAAACGCGGACGATACCTACACCCAGCGAACCCCAGCCATGGCTGCGGGAATCGCAAAATACCAGTGGTTCGTCGAACAGATCGCCGGGTTGCTTGACTAGCCAATCAGAACGGCTCGGTACTTGTCCTTGATTCGCCGCGTGTAGAAGTTACCCATTGAGCTGGATGCCATGAATGCAGAGAAAACCGCTTCCGGTACTCCGCTGTACGCATAGACCGGCATCCGATTTACAGGCTTGCGGAATTGAAGTTCCAGCCGTCCACCTTGCCTGACGTACCTAACCATCACGAATGTCCTTGATCGTGGTGTTGGTACCCAGGCCATGCAAAAAGTCTAGGAGTGCCATGCGGTCCTTGCTCATTGAACAGATCGAGCCGTCCCATTGGGCACCGATCGGCAAAGCCCATCACCCTCGCCGCTGCCCGTTTTGTGTCGTCAGCCGCATGGGAAAACGGCTTGGACTGATCGAGACAGCACCCGAGTATCCGACCGACGAAAACCTAGGATTAAGGAATGTTCATCCTTCTTTGGATTGTCCTCCTGATATTGGGAACCATCCGGGAGTGGAATAGTCGATGGCTAGCTGCATTGGCGATTGTTTGGGTGGGGGTGATTGTCGGCTACTTGCTGATAGCGGGGTATCTCGAAGTTGCGTGGCACCGCCATGTACGAGGCCCATTTCGAGGGCAGAAGCGAAGAGGCCGAATTTCAAACTAGGCCACTTCCGAACAACGGGGCGCCGAGGCGCCCCGTTGCCGGAATCCGTCTTGCACAGCCGGGACTAGAAGTCCTCCATGCCTCCACCGGGCATCGCCGGCGCATGGTGTTCCTCTGGCATGTCGACGACGACGCACTCCGTGGTGAGGAAGAGCGCGGCGATCGAGGCGGCGTTTTGCAGCGCCGACCGGGTGACCTTCGTGGCGTCGATGACGCCGGCTTTGACGAGGTCCTCGTACTCGCCCGTCTGGGCATTGAGGCCCTCTGAGGCGTTCTTGAGCGAGAGGACACGCTCGACGACGACCCCGCCCTCGAGGCCCGCGTTGATCGCGATCTGGCGGAGTGGCTCTGTGACCGCCCGGGCAACGATACGTGCGCCGGTGGCCTCGTCGCCCTCGAGCTTTGCGGCGACGTCGTTGATCGTCTTCTGTGTGCGCAGGAGTGCGACTCCACCTCCAGGGACAACGCCCTCCTCGATGGCGGCCTTGGTCGTCGAGACCGCATCTTCGATGCGGTGCTTCTTCTCCTTGAGCTCAACCTCCGTCGCTGCTCCGACCTTGATGATCGCAACGCCACCGGACAGCTTGGCGAGGCGCTCCTGGAGCTTCTCGCGGTCATAGTCGGAGTCGGTGTTCTCGATCTCGGCCTTGATCTGGTTGATCCGGCCCTTGATGTCGTTCTCCTCGCCCGCACCTTCGACAATTGTCGTCTCGTCCTTGGTGACAACGACCTTGCGCGCCCGACCGAGCAGGTCGAGCGTGACGTTCTCAAGCTTGAGGCCGACGTCTTCGGTGATGACCTGGGCGCCGGTGAGGATCGCGATGTCCTGCAGCATTGCCTTGCGGCGCTCTCCGAATCCCGGTGCCTTGACCGCGACACTCTTGAAGGTGCCGCGGATCTTGTTGACGACGAGGGTGGCAAGAGCCTCTCCCTCGATGTCCTCCGCGAGGATGAGCAGTGACTTGCCCGACTGCATCACCTTTTCGAGAACGGGAAGCAGGTCGCGGACCGCAGTGATCTTCGATCCGAAGATGAGGAGGTAGGGATCCTCGAGTACTGCCTCCATCCGGTCGGGGTCGCTGACGAAGTACGGGGAGATGTAGCCCTTGTCAAAACGCATACCCTCGACAAGGTCCATGCCCATCCCGAAGGTCTGTGACTCCTCGACGGTGATGACGCCATCCTTTCCGACCTTGTCGATCGCCTCGGCGATCAACGAGCCGATCTCCTTGTCGGCCGCGGAGATCGAGGCGACCTGTGCGATCGTCTCCTTGCTTGAATCTGCCTTCTGGGAGATCTCGACGAGGCGCGCGACGGCTGCCTCGACGGCTGTCTCGATGCCGCGCTTGAGCGACATGGGATTGGCTCCCGCGGCGATGTTGCGCAGTCCCTCGCGCACCAGTGCACCTGCAAGCACGGTCGCAGTCGTGGTTCCGTCACCCGCGACGTCGTCGGTCTTCTTCGCGACCTCCTTGACGAGTTCGGCGCCGACCTTCTCGAGCGGGTCTTCGAGCTCGATGTCCTTCGCGATCGATACACCGTCATTGGTGATCGTCGGAGCGCCCCATTTGCGCTCAAGCACGACGTTGCGTCCCTTTGGCCCAAGCGTCACTTTCACCGCATCGACCAGCTGGTTCATGCCGCTCTCTAGAGCCCGTCGGGCCTGTTCATCGAAGGCAATTAGCTTCGGCATTCTTCGGTCTCCTCCTTGGTGAACTGTCGGGGGTCGACAGCTGCACTCGATCTCTGATTAGCACTCTCGATAGTTGAGTGCTAATAGGTAACCACGCAATCTTGGACTTTGCAACCGCACCCATGTGAACAGGGGCTTTGTCGATCCCGCGGGCGACCAAAAGAGTCGCCGAACGCGAATCCGGTGTCCCGGGAGCGGCCCGCTCAGCCTCCGGCGACGGCGGGGACGACGGAGATGGTCTGTCCCGGCGAAAGGGGGGTGTTGAGCCCCTCAAGGAAGCGGACGTCCTCGTCCGCGACGAAGACATTGACAAAGCGTCGCAGCTCGCCCGACTCGTCGAGGAGGCGCTCTCCAATCCCGGGGTGCGCAGCGTCGAGCGCGCGGACCAGCTCGCGGACGGTCGTCGCCTCGAGGACGATCTCGCCCTCTCCCGCGGTCAACGGTCGCAGCTGGGTGGGAATTCGGACAGTGACGCTCATGATTTGGTCCCTTCTTGTTCGCGTTCAAATGCGCTGAATGCCTCGAGTGTCGGAGGTATCGTCACGCTCGGGCCGACCGAATCGCCGAGTGCCTCGACGGTCTTGAGACCATTGCCGGTGATGTAGGCGACGACGACCTCGTCTTTCTTGATGACGCCCTCGCGCGCGAGTTTGGCGAGTGTCGCGACGGTGACGCCTCCGGCGGTCTCGGCGAAGATCCCCTCGGTGCGTGCAAGGAGGCGGATCGCCTCGACGATGTCCTGATCGCTCACCGATCCCATTCCCCCACCGGTCTCGCGCACGACCTGGAGTGCGTACCAGCCGTCCGCGGGGTTGCCGATTGCGAGTGACTTCGCGATCGTGTGCGGACGGACGGGACGGATCTGGTCGGCTCCCTCGGCGAATGCGGTGGCGACCGGGGAGCATCCCTCGGCCTGAGCACCCGAGACCCGGACACTGTGTCCGTCCTCGATCAGTCCGACCCTCTCGAGCTCGTGGAAACCCTTGTGGATCTTGGTCAGCTGCGATCCCGAGCCGACCGGCACGACGACGTGGTCCGGGGCGCGCCAGCCGAGCTGCTCAGCGACCTCGAAGGCGAGCGTCTTCGATCCCTCGGAGTAGTACGGTCGCACGTTGACGTTCACGAACGCCCAGTCGGAGTGCTCGCTGGCGATCTCCGCGCAGAGCCGGTTCACATCGTCGTAGTTGCCGTCGACGGCGACGAGTTTGAGGTCGAAGACCGCGGTCATCGCGATCTTGACGTGCTCGAGGTCGCTCGGGATGAACACGTACGCGCTCATCCCGGCCCGCGCGGCGTGCGCGGCAACGGAGTTCGCGAGGTTCCCCGTCGATGCGCAGGACGCGACCTTGAACCCGAGCTCGCGGGCCTTGGCGAGGGCGACGGCGACGACGCGGTCCTTGAACGATCCCGTCGGATTGCGCGTGTCGTCTTTCAACCAGAGTTCGCCGAGGCCAAGTTCCTGTGCGAGACGCTCGGCGCGCACCAACGGTGTGAACCCGGCGCGCAGATCGATCGACGAGGTCTCGTGTGCGGGCAAAAGCTCGTGGTAGCGCCAGATCGAGAGCGGTCCCCGCTCGATCGACGCGCGCGAGACCGTCGACCGGATCTCGTCATAGTCGTAGACGACCTCGAGCGGTCCGAAACAGAAGTCGCAGACATGCAGCGCCTCGGCCGGATAGCGACGCCCACACTCTCGGCAGGCCAATCCCAGTACAGATGTCA
>DAIDIA010000203.1 GCA_027459565.1 Acidimicrobiaceae bacterium
CTGCGGACGCGCTTTGACGTCGTGGTCGTCGAGGGGGCGGGGGGCGCCTGCGAGATCAATCTCCTCGAACGCGACCTTGTCAACCTTCCGCTAGCCGTCGGGGCGCGGATCCCCGCGGTGCTCGTCGGGGACATCGAACGCGGAGGGGTCTTCGCCTCGATTTACGGGACCGTCAACCTTCTCCCGGATGAGATGCGAGCCCAGCTCCGGGGTTTCGTCATCAACAAATTTCGCGGCGAGCGGAGGCTCCTCGACGCGGGGATCGTAGAGATCGAACGACGCTGCAAGATTCCGTGCCTGGGCGTCGTACCCCATCTTGGCGATCTCGCGATCGACGCAGAAGACTCGCTTGACCGAGTTTCGGATTCCGGTATGGACGCGCGGATTGGCGATGGTGTTCCCATTGACGTAGCCGTGATCGCGCTGCCGCGACTTTCGAATTTCACCGACTTTGAACCCCTTGGCGTGGAGCCCAACGTCACGTTGCGCTATGTCACGCATCCGGGGTCCCTTGGAGACCCCGACCTTCTCATCGTGCCCGGCTCGAAATCCACCGTTCATGATCTCGCGTGGTTGCGCCGACGCGGATTTGATCTCGCTCTCGCGAACGCCAGTCGACGTCTGACCACGTTGCTCGGCGTCTGTGCGGGATATCAGATGTTCGGCACAGACATCGACGATGAGGTGGAGTCACACGAAGGACGCGTCCCGGGACTTGGAATCCTTGGGGTGCACACGGTGTTCACGCAACGAAAGTGCACCCAGCGGCGTCGCGGAACCGACGACAATGGTGAGGTGGTCGATGGTTTCGAGATCCGTCATGGTCATCCGGTGACGGCGCACGATCAGCGACCCTGGTTCTTGCTCGAGACTCCCGAGGGTCACATGGAGAAAGAGGGCGTTGCAGATCTCGAGCGAGGTATCTTCGCGACGAGCCTTCACGGCATCTTCGCAAGCGACGGTTTTCGTCGTTCCTTCCTCGCCGGAGTTGCTGGGCGCCGCGGGAGGTCCTTTGCCGGCTCGCCGACGCCGTTCGAGTCGCGTCGCGAGGCCGAGATCGATCGCGTCGCCGATGCGCTCAGTGCCTACCTGGATATCGATCTCCTCAAGGAGATCATCGCCGAGGGACGACTGTGAAGAACTGCAGAACTTGTGATTCTCATGGCATCGAGATGGTCCGGCTTTGAACTGGCCGCGCCCCGTTCCCGGCATCGGAGACGTCACCTCCGCCGCGGAGCGCGCATCGGATCCCAGAGCTTGGCGCTCCAGCGCGGTCGATCGTGAGGCGCTTTATCGGATCATCGGTGCCCGGAGAGACGTGCGGAGATTCCGACCCGATCCGGTCGAGATTGGGCTTGTGAGGCGGCTGCTCGGGGCGGCGCACGCAGCTCCTTCGGTGGGTCACTCGCAGCCTTGGCGGTTCGTCGTGGTGGCGAACGCCGCGAAGCGCGAGCGCGCTGCTCTCATGGCAGAGCGCGGGCGACTCCGACAGGCGGCAAAGCTCACCGAAGATGCGAGACGTCACATGCTCGATATCCAACTGTCGGGGATCCGCGAGGCACCGATCGGGATCGTCGTCTGTTGTGATCGTCGCGTCGCGGCCCATGGGGTGATCGGGAGGGCAACCTATCCCGATACGGATCTCTGGTCATGTGCTCTCGCGATCGAGAACCTCTGGCTCGCGGCACGCGCCGAGGGTCTTGGCTTGGGATGGGTCACGCTCTTTGATCCGGACGAGCTTGCGGGTCTGATTGGCCTCCCCGAGGGCGTGGCGACTCTTGGTTGGCTCTGTCTCGGATGGCCCGATGAACGGCTCAACGAGCCCGGCCTTGAACGTGCTGGCTGGTCGAAAAGGCGCGCACTTCACGACGTCGTCATCTTCGAGAGCTGGACGGGTACGGGGCCAGAACCACCGCGGTCTCGAATCTCCGCGGTTGAACCGGGCGCGGTCGTTTCGGCGCGCGACGAATCCGACCTTCTGCTCACCCCACCCGATTCGCTTGGGGTGTTGGGTCATTCAATCGAGCGTCTTGTCGCGCTTGATATCGATCCTGAACTCGGCGCGACGTGGATTCTCGTCGGAGCCGATCACCCCGTCGTACGACACCGAGTCTCCGTGTTCCCTCAGACGGTCACCCGAGAGGTGCTCGAGGCCTCCGTCGCGGGGGACTCGCTGGGAGCTGCGACAGCGAGGGCCGTCAGACTCGACCGGGTCGTCATCGACGCCGGCGTCGTCGGTGAGCCCGTTGCGGGAGCGATGTCGTGCAGGGCACTTGGTGAGCGCGGCGATCTCGTCAACCGCAACGCCCTCGATCCTGCCGACGTCGAACGGTTCATCTCCTACGGCCAATCGCTCGCACTCTCGTCGGTGACGTCATCGATCGTCGCGATTGGAGAGGTGGGGATTGGGAACACCACCGTTGCTTCGGCACTCGGCACGATTCTGTGCGGTGTCGACCCGTCGGTGCTCGTCGGTCTTGGAACCGGTGGCGACTCAGCGATGATCTCACGCAAACTCGCGGTGGTGCGCGCCGCGGTCGACCGGGTGCGAATGGGTCGCCCGAATTCGTCGAATGACCCATTCGACGCGCTTGTCGCGCTCGGTGGACCGGAATTTGCGGTTTTGACCGGCGTAATCCTCGGAGCGGCAAGCAGGCGCTCGGCGGTTGTGCTCGATGGATTTGCAACCTCGCTCGCGGCCCTGTGCGCGGTGCGACTCGAGCCCGGAGTTGCGACATACCTCGTTGCGGGACAGCGGAGTCGCGAGCGGGGCCATCTGGTTGTACTTGAGGAACTTGGGCTCGAGCCGATGCTCGATCTTCGCCTGCGCGCGGGCGAGGGAGTCGGGTCGATTCTCGCTACGCAGTTGCTGTTGACGGGATTAACGGCGCGATCCACGGCGGGAAGGACGACATCTTAGGATGCGCCCGGAGACGGCGCGGCCCGGTTATGTGTCGCCCGACGAGGCGATTGCCTCGCGCACGCGCGACGCGACGTTCGAGCCGGGACCCCATCGGCCGACACGTGCCGCATAGTCATCGAACTCAGTGCCAAAGAGTTCCTGCAGCTGTCGCTCGTTCTCGATAATCCGTCCCCGGAACCAAGGGATGACGCCGATCGTGACCGCGAGGGCAATCGGTGAGTCGGTGCTGATCGTGAGTCCGGCGAGAAAGATGATGTGTCCGAGATACATGGGATTTCGCGTCATCGCGTAGATGCCCGACGTCACGAGACGCTCCGGGGGCGGTCCGGATACGCCCGGTCCACCGCGCCCGATACGACTGCGGTAACTGCCAGCCAGACGGTACTGGAGGTATCCCCAGATCATCAGCGGAATCCCCCGAGCGCGCAGACGGCGCCGCGATATCGCCTGTTCGATCAAGACGATGATCGGGATGACGATGAAGTCCCGCTTTGAGGTGGAGCGAACGTAGGAGGAGATCGTGGAGATCACCGTCTCCATCGATGGAACGGTCCTTGAAGC
>DAIDIA010000204.1 GCA_027459565.1 Acidimicrobiaceae bacterium
GGCTTACGCCGTCGCCCAGCAGCCAATCGGGTGCTGGGTCGAGGCACTGGCGATGTTCGGATTGGCCGACGGCGTTCCGGTGGCGGCCTATGGCCCACGAGGTTCCGACGAGGCGATCGCGAACATCCGGGCGGCGGTCGAACCCGGCGTTCCCGCGGTGTTGCTTGCCAACCACGGCGTGCTGGTATTCCATCGAAATCCCACGCTCGCGATCACCGTCGGAAGCATCATCGAGGAGGCGGCGCAGGCCGGCATCAACGCAGCCGGTATCGGAGGAGTCGTTCCGATCGCCGAGGAGATGAAGGCGGCCGCCCTGCAACGCGTGATGCTGCTCGAGCAGCGCGGGACATCGTCAGCCTGAACGACGCCGCGCATCGCGGGCAAGCAGATGCGACGTAAAGTTCATCCCCAGGTCCACACGCAAGGAATTCGTGTGCACGAAGGAGGCGGCAGGGTGTTCACCAGGCCCTCACCCGTACCCCTCCTCGGCCTGCTCGCAATCTCAATGCTGTGCACGTTCCTCCCCGCCGTCGCCGCCGCGAGTTCAACGATCGGCCCCAGCGCGGTGATCGTGGCTCCCCACGGTCTGGTCTCCGCCGCGGGTGGCGTGGTGTACGTGCGCATCGACATCCAAGGCGCGTCGTCATGTTCGGTCGCGATCGATCCCCCGGTGCAGATACGACCTCACGGCCTCGCATGTCGCGACCTCGAGAACAGCTACCGCGCGACCATCGGTTTGAATCCGAAACTCCATGATCGTCGGTTCGCTCTCACGCTGATCGCCCGGGGATCCGCGCGGCAGATCGTCCGACGGCTCGTCATTGTGCAGTCGAGGGCGCCGGACGTCATCGACAACTACGCGAATGTCAGCACCTATGGAACCTATGGCAACGGAGCAAACGATGCGGTCGGCGATTGCACACTTGCCACGGCCGCCGACATCCTCCAGACCTGGGACGCGATGCGGGGCATGGCGAACGGACCGCTTGCGACCCAGCCGTTTCTCGATGCGTACCACTCACTCGTTGGAGGACCAGGAGGGCCAGACATCGGACTCACGGCACGTCAGGTGCTCAACTACTGGCAGCACACCGGAATCGACAACAACATGATCGCCTCGTGGCACGCGATCAGCGCGTACCGGAATCCTGCTCTGATCGAGGCAGCGCTCGCACGCAACGGAGCACTCTACGCCTCTGTCGCGCTCCCAAGCACCGATACGGACTTCCTTCCGCTCTGGAGCATGGCCGAGGCTCCCTACGGCACACCGGTCGCGGGCGGCCACGCACTTGCAATCGTCGGATACGACGCGCGCGGTCCCTACTTTGCGACGTGGGGAGGAGTGCAGCACGCGACGTGGCAGTGGTGGAAGACCTGGGGGTCGGGGGCCTACGTCGTGAAGCCGGCCACAACCGCTTGGACACCCAATGTCGTCAACGTCACCTCGAGCGCACTCAGTGCGTCGGTCAGGACAGTCTCTGTCAACGGCGTCGCGATGTACGCGCTGAACCTCGTCGACACCGTTTCAGGGGTGACCGGGCCGACGACGGGCACCATCACCTTCTCCGACAACGGCCAGCCGATCACCGGGTGTGTCTCGATATCTGGCGTCGCCTCCGGATCGACGCTGAGCGCGCGCTGTACCGAATACGTCCCCTACGGCTCCATTCAATCGGATGCGCTCTTCGCCGGGTACTCCGGCGATGCCGAATTCGCCGACTCGACGAGCAACACGGCGGTCATCGTCTTCGGCTGACGAACCGCGCGCGCAACGACCTCCGCGATCGCGAACCACGCGATCGCGGACGTCAGAATCTGTGCCAAATCGACCATTTCCGTCGTGATGGTCAAAAAGGAGTTGACAGGCGCCTCGCGATCGTCCGTCGAAGCCGAGTGGATCGGAAACCCACCGAGACCGAACTCTTCAACAGCAATATTGATACCCTCGATGGATGAAGGAGGACGCATGCTCAACGTAGAGACCATCGTCACCAGTGAGCTTGGCGACCGGAGTTATGTCGTGCACGATGGTGTCCAGGCGATCGTCATCGACCCCCAGCGAGACATCGACCGATTCGAGCACCTGCTCGACTCGCTTCACCTGACCCTTGCGATCGTTCTCGAGACCCACATCCACAACGACTACGTAACCGGTGGACTTGCGCTCGCGAGAGGTCGACACGCGCATTACGGGGTCGCAGCGCAGGAGAACGTCAACTTCTCCCGCAGGGCCATCGGCGATGGCGACGTACTGGAGATTGGCACGATGAGAGTCGAGGTCATCTCGACCCCGGGTCACACCGACAACCACCTTGCGTACCTCATCGAGGATGACCAGGGGTCGCGCGCCCTGTTCAGCGGCGGATCACTGCTCTATGGGAGCGTCGGCCGCACCGACCTCCTCGGACCGGAGCTCACCGTAGAGCTCTCGCACGCGCAGTATCACTCGGCGCGAAAACTTGCGGATCGCTGCGATGACGCGGTTCCGCTGTATCCCACGCACGGATTCGGAAGCTTCTGCTCATCGGGGAATGCGACCGGCGCGCTCGCGAGCACGATCGGCATCGAGAGATCGCACAACGACGTCTTTCTGGCTCCCGACGTCGAGACGTTTGTGCGCAGTCTCATCGCGAATCTCTCGGATTTTCCGAGCTACTACGCGCGCATGGGCCCGCTCAACCTGGTCGGGCCAGATGCACCGGAACTTGGCGGGATCTCGATCGTCGACCCCCATGAACTTGGCACGCGCATCCGCGCCGGAGAATGGGTGATCGATCTTCGCAATGCCGACCGTTTTGCGATCCATCATCTCCAGGGAACCGTCTCGGTCGCCATCGGAGACAGCTTCTCGACCTATGTCGGATGGCTGGTTCCCTGGGACGCGCGGATCACCCTGATCGCGGAGAGCGAGGACGAGATCCTCGTCGCACAGCGCCAGCTCGTGCGCATCGGCATCGACCATCGCATGCAGGCCGCCGCTGGAACCCTCGAAGATCTCTCTGCGGGAATCGAAATCGCGCACTATCCCGTCGTGCGCTTTGCCGAAGTGCCGGCCGATGGCACGGTGACCATCCTCGATGTCCGCCGGAATGACGAGCACCGGGAACGCCACATCGTGGGCGCGCTGCACCTCTCTCTCCTCGAGCTCATCGATCGTATGCAAGAACTCCCGAGGGTCACGCTCTGGGTGCACTGCGCGAGTGGATTCCGCGCCTCGATCGCCTCGAGCATCCTCGCGCGTTCGGGCTTCGACGTCGTCTTGATCGACGACGACTTTGCATCCACCGCGAACACGCGCCTTGTCCTCTCCTGAGTCGCGACTGAAGGTAATGAATCATGTCTGAGTTCTTCCGTTTTCGGTTTCCCACGGGGCGGTCGGGAACCTCCACGCAAGAGAGCGAGCGTCAGCGGATCCCCCAGCCGTTCATCAAGAGGCGTGCTCCCTCGGGACGCGGCGCGATGGAACAACCCAACCTCACCAGTTACGGTCCTGCTGCGTTAACGCCGATGTTCTGGCTACTGGTCGTATTGACCGGAATCGCCGCGGGACTCTTCGGCGATCTCATGATGTGGATCTTGTTCAATGTCCAGCACATCGCTTTCGCCTACCACACCGGATCGCTCCAGGACGCTGTGGTGCGCGCGGCGCGCTCTCGACGTGTCCTCATCCTCGTGGCCGCAGGCCTGATCGGCGCGATCGGGTGGTACCTGATCCGGCGGTACATGAAGAACGAGAAGACGGACTTCGACGACGCGGTGTGGAGCGGCGGCGGCGAGCTCGGCTTCAAGCGCAGCCTTGCCACCTCCTCACTGGCAGAGATCGTCATCGGCATGGGTGCCTCGATCGGCCGCGAGGCTGCGCCGAAGCTCATGGGCGGAGTCTCGGGAAGTGTGCTGGGAAAATGGGCGGGACTCACGCCAGCGCAACGGTCGCTGCTCGTCGCGTGCGGTGGTGGCGCGGGATTTGCCGCGGTCTACAACGTGCCACTCGGCGCCGCGCTTTTCACCGCGGAGGTGCTCTGCGGGAGCATCGCGCTTCCGATCATCCTTCCCGCGCTGGTCTGTTCGATCATCTCGACGGCAACGGCGTGGATCTACCTTCCCAACCGCGCCACCTATCTCAACATCCCCGACTACCACACGACCACCTCGCTGCTCGTCTGGGCGGTGCTCGTCGGCCCGGTGATCGGCGCGCTGACCGCCGCGTACATCCGCCTGATGGGATGGGTCTCCCACCACCGCGTCAAAGGGGGACGCATCTTCGTCTCCTTCCCCATGGCGATGCTGGTGCTCGGGCTGATCGGCTGCTTCTATCCGCAGCTGTTCGGGAACGGCAAGGATATGGCGCATTCGGCCTTCCTCGGGGGTGGAAGTCTCGTCTTTCTCCTCGCGCTGAGTTTCCTCAAGCCGCTCGTCACCTCGATGACGATCTACGCGGGCGGATCGGGAGGTCTGTTCACTCCCTCGCTCAGCATCGGTGCCGTCCTCGGCAGCTTCCTCGGCGGGGTCTGGCTCCTCGTCTGGCCGGGAACCCCACTTGGCGCGTTCGCGATGGTCGGGGCGGTGGCGATGCTCAGTGCATCGATGCAGGCTCCGCTCGCGGGACTCGCTCTCGTTCTCGAGCTCACCCACAGCGGATTCGAGCTGATCGTTCCGATGATGGGAGCCTCGGTGATCGCCACGATCGTCGCCTGGCACATCGACGGTTACTCGATCTACTCGATCCGGCTTCCCGCCGCGGGAGAGACCGGCGGCGAGTAATCAACCTCGCGCATCCTTCCAGTGCCGACCTCGAAGATGAATCCACGGATGGAATCGCGATGGGGAATGAACGGGCTCGACTGGAGTCTCGCGATCGTCTGTCTCACGTCGTCCTCCGCGTTGACGAACGATTCGAACGCGAATGGCGGCCGGATTCCCGTCTCGCGCTCAATCTCGGCCCTGAGCGCATCGTCGGTGAAGGTCTCCATGCCGCAGTCGGTGTGATGGATGACGATGATCTCCCTGGTGCCAAGGAGGCGCTGGGAGATGATGATCGAACGGATCGCGTCCTCGGATGCGATGCCTCCCGCGTTTCTGACGATGTGCGCATCGCCCTCTTCGAGTCCGAGCATGCCGAAGATACGCAGGCGCGAGTCCATGCAGGCGAGCACGGCGACGCGCTTTCGTGGACGAAGCGGGAGCGCGTCATGGTCAAATTGTCCCGCATAGTCTTCGGCATTCCGGAGGAGCTGATCGATCTCTGACATGTCATTCCTTCGTGGAGATTTGGCTCAACCATGGTATCGATGTCCGGATCGGAGCCTGCGGGTGATCTGGGTCACCGTGGCGCAATGAGCTCAAATCCCCTCTCTGAGCGGCGGATCTTCCAGCCCTCGAAGCGGAATCCGAGCGCGTCATCGAGACCGTGATCGAGGAGATGGCGCGCGAATCTCCCCTTGACCGCCTTCGCGGCGTGCCCTGCCGCGCCTCGGCCGTCGACTGCTAAGAACCCGACTTCGAGGAAGGCCCGGACTGCCTCTGAACCGACGGCGCGCGCATGCTCCTTTGGCAACAGGCTGATGATCGTCCTCCGCCCGAAGCGCGCGCGAAGGCACTCACTGAGCGGCGTGCTCCAGAATCTGGCGAGATTGCCGACACCGGGAAGCGCGGAGTTCATGGTGAGTCGATA
>DAIDIA010000205.1 GCA_027459565.1 Acidimicrobiaceae bacterium
TCAGGCCTCGGAGCTCGCCGTCGTCGTCGATGGCCTCGAGGTCAATCGTGCGACCGTGGAGCAGATGGTCAAGGACTTTCACTCCCGGCACATCGCGACCTATGGTCACGGCGGCCAGGGAGAGGTCGAGATCGTCCGATACCAGGTCTCCGCAGTTGCCGAGTCCCCGCTAACGCCGGTGAACTATGTGGCTCCGTCGCGACCGTCTGCCAAAAGCCGCACCGCGCGTTTCGCCGCTGCGCACGCGGAGGTCCCCGTGGTTACCCGCCAGGATCTCGCTGCGGGCGCGGAGGGACCGTTGTTCATCGATGAGCCGGACACGACCATCGTGGTTCCCCCGGGTTGGTCGGCGACGACGGGATTGGGCGGCGAGGTTGTCATGAGGTATCTCCGATGAACCGGATCGATGAGGTGCTCCGTTTCGAGACGCTGCGTTCGGAGCTGCAGACCATCGCGGACGAGATTGCGGTACGGCTGGCGAAGAGTTCGTTCAGTCCGGTCATCCGGGACTATCTCGACTTCTCCACCGCGCTCTGTGACCCAGGCGGACGTCTCGTGGCTCAGGGTTTCTCGCTCCCGCTTCATCTCGGCTCGATACCAAGGGCGATCGAGGCGGTACTCGCGCGGTTTCCCGAGGGACTCGCGCCCGGTGATGTCGTCATCCTCAACGATCCCTACAACGGTGGCATGCACCTTCCCGATGTCTTTTGCATCTCCGGGGCGCATCACGATGGAGAGGTTGTCGGGTACGCCGTTGTCGTCGCACATCACGCGGATATCGGAGGCCGCGTGCCCGGTGGCTCTGCGGCGGACTCGCGGGAGATCTTCGAGGAGGGTCTCCGACTCCCTCCGGTGCACCTCGTCGAGCGCGGAAAAACGAATGAGGCACTGCTCGAGGTGATTCGATCGAATGTCCGGCTCCCGGACATCCTTGTTGCCGACCTCGACGCGCAGCGAGCCGGGTGTGAATCGGGGTCGAGTGAGCTCGCCGCACTTGTCGATCGTGTCGGGCGGGCGCAGTTCGAGGTCGCGGTGGAGCAGATCATCGATCACTCGCGGCGCAGCCTCGAGGCCGTCATTGCGACCTGGCCCAAGGGATGCTACGAGTTCACCGACGTCGAGGATCATGACGGCATCTCGGACAATCCCGTATCGATCCATGTGCGCGTCGAGATCGGCGACGGGCGGATCGTCATCGATTTCGCGGGAACCGCGGACCAGGTCGGAGGATCGATCAACTCGACACTGTCATTCACCGAGTCCGCCTGTTATGCGGCGATCCGTGCGCTGTGCACCGACGAGGTACCCGTGAATGCCGGATTCATCTCCCTTGTCAAGGTCCGCACCACGCCGGGCACCGTTGTCCACGCGCGTTTCCCAGCAGGCGTTGCTGCGCGTGGCGTCATCGGCTATCGGGTGATCGAGTGCATCTTCGGAGCGTTGTCGGACGCGCTTGGCGACCGGATACCCGCGGCCGGTGACGGCGGAACTTCGGGAATCCGGATTGGCGGCTACACCACCGAGGGCGAGCGCTTCCAGCTCAATGACATCGTCTGTGGCGCATGGGGTGCTCGGCCCGACAGAGATGGCATCGAGGGAGCAGCGACCCTTGCGGCAAATGTGTCGAACCGGCCGGTCGAGATCGTCGAACGCGAGGATCCGGTTCGAATCCTCTCCTATGGATTCGTCCCCGACTCCGGGGGACCCGGGGAGTTCCGGGGCGGGCTTGCGATTCGACGCGCGATCCAGCTGCTCGCGCCCGGAGCAACGCTCAACCTGCGAACGCACCGGAACCTGACTCCTCCCTACGGCCTGCACGGCGGACATCCCGGATCGGTGTCGGCCACCCTCTTGCGAAGGGACGGGCGTTCCGAACAGCTGCCAGCGAAGGTGACAACGCGCATCATCGCGGGCGACATCATCGAGCACACCACGGCATCAGGTGGCGGGATCGGGGATCCGGCAGAGCGGGACCGGGAAGCGGTGCTCCTTGACATTGACGAGGGAAAGGTGACGCGGGCACACGCGCGCGCCGCGTATGGGTTCAAAGACGAGGAGACGGCGTGAGTATCAAGGACTCGGAGACGACGCGAAAGGTCGCAGCATTTGTCGCGGAGACGCCCGCGTCGGCGATTCCGGCGAAGGTCCGCGAACGGGCGGTGTTCACGATTGCCGATACCTTTGCGACGACTGCCGCCGGCGTCGGCGAACCCTCGAGTGTCACGCTGCGCGGGGCGCTGCTCGACTGGGCGGCGCCGGGACCTTCTACGGTCGTCGGATCTTCGCGCCGCGCCGACCCGCCTACGGCAGCACTGTTGAATTCCGCGAGTGCGCACGCGCTCGACTATGACTCGATCAGCTTTGCCGTGAGCGGCTTCGTCGGATCAGCGACCATTGCGGCGATCGCTGCACTGGTCGAAGATGGCCATGTGGCCTCGGGCGAGGACGTCGTCACGGCGTACTGTCTCGGTTGGGAGGGTGCTGCCGCGATCGCGCGCGGAGTCAATCCCCTCCACTATGCAAAGGGCTGGCACCCGACGGCGACGCTCGGTCGATTTGCCGCGGCGCTCGGGGCGTGTCGCCTTCTCGGCCTCGACGCGGAACAGACTGCGATGGCACTCGGCGTGGCGGTCGCGGAGTCCTCTGGCGTGAAGACCATGATCGGGAACATGCTGAACGCCTATCACGTCGGCACCGGGGCACGCGTCGGTGTTGTCGCCGCACGGCTGGCGGCTGGTGGCTTCGTGTCCAATCCGAGCGCTCTCGAGGCGGAGCAGGGTTTCTTCAATCTCTACAACGGGAGGGGAAACTACGACTCGGAGGCTGTTGTCACAAGCCTCGGACAGACATGGGATCTCGTGAACCCCGGACCGATCATGAAGGTCTATCCCTGTTGTGGACTCATCCACTCCGGTCTCGATGCGGTGATCTCCCTGGTGGTTGAGAACAATCTCGACGTCGGTGACATCACCGACGTCGAGGTCCTCGTCCATGAGTATGTCCCAGGAGTGATGCATGTCGACGTACCCGAGACCGGATACGGCGCGAAGTTCTCCATCGGCTACTGCATCGCTGCCGGACTTCGCGACCGACGGTGCGATCTTTCGAGCTTCGCCTCCGTCGACGAGGGTCTGGTGGAACTTGGCAGGATCGTGCGGACGAGCGTCCATCCCGATCTCCACGGTGGAGAGACCTTTCTTGGCAAGGAGTTCACCGAGGTGAGAATCCAGACGAGACAGGGGTTGCTTGTGCGTCGCGTGGAACGGATGGCGAACCGGGGCACGGGGGAGAACTTCAGCCCGGAGGACCTTTCGGCGAAATTTGCCGACTGTCTCGCCTACGGCGGTGTCACCGCTGATCCTGGCGTGGCGTGGTCGAGGTTCGCGGACCTCGACTCGGCGGCGCCGTTCGCGTACTGGTCGATGTTCGAGGAGACGACATGAGCGATTTGAGTTCAGCAGACGGTCGGGATCGGGTCATCGAGCGGATGCCGCGTTTCCGGTCGATCTCCGCGGAGGTCTCTCGTTCCCTTCGCGACATGATCCTGACCGGGAAGCTCCTGCCCGATCAGCGCATCACCCAGGAGGAGCTCGCCAAGCTCCTCGGAGTGAGCACGATGCCGGTGCGCGAGGCGCTGTTGCGACTCGGCCACGAGGGTTTCATCGAGGCGAGCCGGGGACGTTCGTTTCGCGTCTCGCGTACCACGAGAGAGGATGTCTCCGATATCTACTGGGCGCACTCGGTCATCGAGGGCGAGCTCACGCGCCGGGCCTGTCTCCGGTCTGAGGAGGTGGTCGGCGAGCTCGAGAGGATCCATCGGATCTGGGGAGAGGCGGTGCGCGATGGCGAACCCGCGCCCTTGGAGGAGCTCAACTTCGCGTTCCACCGGGAGATCAACCGTGCGGCGGACTCCCCGAAGCTGCTGATCCTTTTGCGCCAGACGCTCCAGTTCATTCCCGGCCACTTCTACTCTTTGTTGCCGCGCTGGGCGAAGATCTCCGAGCGCGGTCACGAGGAGATTCTCGAGGCGATGCGCCGAAAGGACCACGAGGGGGCCGCCGCGGCGGCATCGCGTCACGTTCTCGAGGCCGGTGAACTCCTCATCACCTACTTTGACGACACCGGCTTCTGGAATCGACCCGCTCCACAGACCGGCGGATGAATCGACCCGAGATGACGACAGGCGAGGTACGCGTCGAACACGATGGGCCGGTGGGAATCATCACGATCGACCGGCCC
>DAIDIA010000206.1 GCA_027459565.1 Acidimicrobiaceae bacterium
GTCCCATGAGTGAACATAGACGGACGAGGGCCGAAAAATGGGGATTCTTGGCGCATTCCTTGGCTTTTCTCGACATTTCTCCCCGAGATCCCGCCGAGAGTTTTCCACAGGCACTGCCGGCGCCAGAGGACCTCAAAGCGCCGAGTCACCCGAAAATACCCGGTGAGCTGGGCGAAGGTAGGCAACTCCGGAGATGTAGGAGAGCACCAGGGCCGGGACCAGGGCGATTTCGGTGGCAACGGTGAGCGGATGTGTCCAGCTCCCCGGTCCGTGGCCAAGCAGTAGCAGGGGAAAGCCGATCATCAGGCCGAACGCCGCCGCCTTTCCCGTGCGACTCACCTCGAGACGCACGTGGTCGTGGTGCTCGAGGTAGAGCACCGTCGTGGCGACGGTGAGCTCGCGCACGATGACAGTGGCCGCGATCCACAGCGGAACTGCGCCATAGACGATCATCGAGACGATTGCCGCGCCAAGCAGCACCCTGTCGGCAATGGGATCGAGTGCGATTCCGAGCGTGCTCACCTGATCGAACCGTCTCGCGATGTAACCGTCGAGAAAGTCCGTTGTTCCGGCTATGGCGAGGACGTAGGTTGCCACGATCCGGTCGTTCGCGCCGAACAGGAGATAGAGATAGACCGCGACAAGTGCGATCCGCGATCCCGAGAGCAGATTCGGAACGGTCCACAGGCGGTCGAGTCCTACGCGATGCGGCCTCACTTGTGGGCGAGCACCTCGATGTTGGGAATGCCAAAGAAGCCATCTTCGGCGGTCATCCACGTCCTCCAGGCGTCGGCGATCAGCTCGAGTTCGTCCTCGGAGGAGAATCCATAGGCGACCGCCTGCTCGGCGAAGCTCGAGTGGCAGACGCGCTCGGCCCACAGGCCACCCCACCACGTCCTCGCCTGCGCATCGGCATACGTCCAGAGAGAGCCGCTGATCTCGATGTCACTCAAGCCGGCGCGCTGGACCCACCCGAGCAGGTACCGGCCAGCGTCCGCCTCAGCGTTGTTGGCGCGTGTCACCTGATGGTAGAGCTCCATCCAGCGGTCGAGGCGCGGGTCCGTGGGAGCCCAAGTGAATCCCGAGTAGTCACAGTCTCTGACGGCGAGTATCGCGCCCGGTCGGAGTACGCGCCGCATCTCGACGAGCGCGGCGACCGGATCCCCCAGATGCTGGAGCACCTGATGGGCGTGCACGACGTCGAAGGAGTCGTCGTCATATTCCAGGTGGTAGACGTCTCCGGGGACGAAGGAGAGGTTCTCGATATTGCCGTACTGAAGATTCGCCTGGTCGATGATCTGGGTCGACGCGTCGATGCCGATCACCGTGCCCCCGGAGAGACGCGACGCGAGGTCGGCGGAGATGTTTCCCGGCCCACAGCCGACATCGAGAAGCGTCATACCGGGCTGGAGATGGGGGAGGAGATAGCCCGCGGAGTTCTCGGCGGTGCGCCAGCGGTGGCTTCGGAGCACGGAGTCGTGGTGTCCGTGGGTGTACGTGTCGCGCATGTGTCCATCCTTGCAGGGGCGACCCGCGGTCGCCACCGCGACAACGGCGAGGGCACAGGTCTCGCCACGTCGAAGACGAATAGGTAAAGCCGCGTCGAAGACGAATAGGTAAAGGTTGTCAAGGCTTCCTATTGTGGGGAGGTGGACATTCCCGAGGGCTTCGAACCGTATACGGCAAGTGCCTTTGCATCGACCTTTGGACCGGTTTTCGTCGCCCTCGCGGGCGCGGCGCCCGTACTTGGCGTGCGCGCGACGGATCAGCACGCGAACGCCATGGGGCGCGTGCACGGCGGACTCCTACTCGCGCTCGCCGATACGGCGCTCGGGGGCTTCGTCAGGTCGATCGTCGCGGAACCGGCGCTTGCGGTGACGATCGATCTCAATGCCTCATTCATGGCCGGAGCGCGCATCGGCCAATGGATCGAGGTCCATCCGCATCTTGACCGCAAAGGTCAGTCGATCGTCTTCACCTCGGGGGAGATCCGTTGCGATGGATCGCTGATCGGAAAGGTCTCGGCGACGTTCTTTATCCACTACCGTACGCGCACCGATCGGGAGGAGATCGCATGAAGAGTCAGTCCGTCGCAATCGTGACCGGCGCAGGTTCGGGAATTGGCCGAGCGATCGCGGTTGCGCTCGGCAGGGAGCGCTACGCGCTCGTTCTCTCCGGTAGGCATATGGCAACACTTGATGAGACGCGTTCGCTGGTCGATCAGGGAGTGCCGGTCGAATGCGTCGAGGGCGATGTCGGTGATGCCGGCGATGTCGCGGAATTGTTTGGGCGCGCGGTTCGCGCATTCTCGAGGGTCGATCTCCTGATCAACAACGCGGGTGTGGCCGCGCCAGCCATTCCCCTTGAAGAGGTCACCCTCGAACAGTGGCAACAGGTTGTCGATACCAACCTGACCGGAGCGTTTCTCTGCACCCAACAGGCCTTTCGCGTCATGAAGAGCCAAGACCCCGCGGGTGGCCGGATCATCAACAATGGATCGATCTCCGCGCACACGCCGCGTCCGAACTCCGCGCCCTACACCGCGACCAAGCATGCGATGACGGGTCTGACCAAGTCGACCTCGCTCGATGGTCGGGCATTTCGCATCGCCTGCGGACAGATCGATATCGGAAATGCGGCGACGGCGTTCACGGAACCGATGGAGCGCGGGATACTGCAGCCCTCGGGAGTGATCGCGAGGGAAGAGCGAATGGACGTTGAAGATGTCGCGCGCGCGGTCGTGTACATGGCGAGTCTTCCGCTCGATGCAAACGTCTTGTTCATGACGGTGATGGCGAACACGATGCCCTATGTTGGTCGAGGTTGAGCGGAAGTTGAGCTGCCGCGAGGTTCGCGTATGGCTGATCTGATGGAGAGGGGCGCGGGGTGGATCTCGAGCTGAACGGCAGGACCGGTCTCGTCACCGGAGCAAGTAGCGGTATCGGACGGGGCATTGCACTGGCGCTCGGCAAGGAGGGCGTACGCCTCGCCCTCGTCGCTCGCCGGACCGATCGCCTCGAGGAGGTCGCCGACGCGATCGTCATTTCCGGCGGCGCACCTCCGGAGATCATCGGGGCGGACTTTCTCGATCCGGACTCGCCCGGGCTGATCGCACGGAGAGCCGAGGACGCGCTCGGGGTGATCGAGATCCTCGTCAACAACGCGGGAGGCTCGCGGAGCTTCTCCCTTTCGACGAGCGACGACGAGTGGGAGGAGGCGATGACGCTCAACTTCGTCCGCCATCGTCAACTGACCTCGGCACTTCTGCCCAAGATGATGGAGCGGCGTTACGGCAGGATCATCAACATCACCGGAAAATCCGAACCAGACGGTATCAACGGCGCCTTCGCCGCCAAGGCCGCGATGCACTCTTGGGCGAAGGGCCTCTCTCGAGAGGTCGGGAGGTATGGCATCACCGTCAACTCCGTGCCGCCCGGGCGCATCATGAGCGAGCAGATCCTCCGCAACTACACTCCGGAGTATCGCGAGTGGCAGTCAGAGCACGAGATCCCGGTTGGCGAGTACGGCCAGCCCGAAGATGTTGCCGCGCTGGTGACCTTCCTCGCATCGGCGCGCGCACGTTATCTGACCGGGACGGTCATCCCCGTCGACGGCGGGCTGCGCAGATACCAGTTCTAGAGATTCTGTCGTCTCGAAACAGAGAGAGGGAGTAGTCATGGAGGTGCGGATCTTCATCGAGCCCCAACAGGGTGCGACCTACGAAGAGCAGGCGCGATTCGCCGTCGCGGCCGAAGAGGCCGGTCTCGACGGATTCTTTCGCTCGGATCACTACCTCTCAATGGGAACGAGCGGGCGCGCCCGCATCGGTCCCACCGACGCGTGGATCACGCTCGGCGCGATCGCGCGCGAGACCACGCGGATCCGACTCGGCGCGCTTTTGACGGCGGCGACGTTCCGCCATCCCGGAGCCCTCGCGATCGGCGTCGCCCAGGTCGACGCGATGAGCAATGGAAGGATCGAGTTCGGCCTCGGCGCGGGGTGGTATGAACAGGAGCACCGTGCGTATGGGATTCCCTTCCCGGAATCGCCGGCCGAACGTCTCTCGCGACTCGAGGAGCAGCCGGAGATCATCTCCGGGATCTGGGCGACACCGCTCGGTGAGCTCTACCAGTTTGCCGGCGATTTCTACCGCGTCGAAGACTGTCCCGCGCTTCCAAAACCCAAGCAGGAGAGAGTGCCGGTCATCGTCGGAGGAAGGGGACCAAAGCGAACACCGCGTCTCGCGGCTCGCTTTGCGGACGAGTTCAATATCCCGTTTGTCAGCTCCGAGATCGCCGCACGCTCGTTCGCGGCGCTCGATCAGGCCTGTGAGGAACGCGGGCGTGATCCTGGCGAGGTCGTCCGCTCGATTGCACTAACGACGCTGATCGGCACCGACGACGCCGAATGCCGGGAGCGCGCGAGACGAATTGGCAGGGAGCTCAGCGAGGTTGAGGAGAACGGTCTCGCAGGAACGCCGGAGCGGGTTGCCGAGCGACTCGCGGACTATGCGCGAGCGGGCGCGAGCCGCGTCTATCTCCAACTGCTTGATCTCGAAGACCTCGAGCAGATCGCGCTCATCGGCGCCGATCTATCCGCGAAAGTGTCGGGGTTCTAGGTGGAGCGCCAGGTCGACCTCTCGCGCATTCCGGAGAGGTTTCGCGCGGTTTTGGTCGCCGAGCCCGGAGGCAGTCCCGCCGCGCTCTTCGAAGCGTCGGTGGAGGACCTCGGCGAGGGGGACGTGTTGGTCGAGGTCGAGTTTTCGAGCTTGAACTACAAAGACGGGCTCGCGCTCACGGCAAGCGCGCCGGTAGTCCGGAAATTTCCGCTGATCGGAGGGGTCGATCTTGTCGGACGGGTGGTCGAGAGCGCGCACGGCCGCGTGCGCGCCGGTGATGTGGTTGTCGTGACGGGCTGCGGGCTCGGTGAGGATCAC
>DAIDIA010000207.1 GCA_027459565.1 Acidimicrobiaceae bacterium
TGCTCGGTCGGACCTTCGGGCGCATCGAGACCCGGCTGCAGCTGATCTGGGTGATCGCCTCGCTCTTCGGGGTGATCGTGCCCTTCCCGATGCGAATCGGCGACGGCGTGGTCGCGGTGACCTGTGTCTTGAGCCTGTTCATCTACGTCACGAGCGCGAGAGGCCCCACACGTCCCCCGAGCGTCGCGTCGCGCCCCTCCTAGCGACAACGGGCGCCCGCTAGCAGTCCACGCTTTTGTCGAGGAGCTCGCGGATCAGGTCGGCATGGCCGTTGTGGCGCGCGTACTCCTCGATCATGTGTGTGTAGATCCACCGGAGCGAGCAGGGCTGGCCGCGGCGAAGTCCGGTGTCGTCGAGCCGACACGCGCTCGCGAGCTGCCGGCTGCGTCCACACTCGGCGCGCCATTGCGCGAGGTCGCGCTCCCAGTCCGCGTTCTCGAGAGGCACGAGCTCGCTGTCCTCGCGGTCGACGTCGAGCCAGATGTAGGGCACCGAGGGGTCCATTGCAAGTACCCGCGAGAACCAGTTCCGCTCGACCTCGGCCATGTGGCGCACGTGTCCGTGGAGCGAGAGCTTCGAGGTGCCGATCGGCCTTGACTTTCGTGCCGCGTCGTCGAGTCCCTCGCACTTGAACACGAGCGTCTCGCGATGGAACTCAAGCCATCCCTCGAGCATCGCGCGCTCGTCGAGCACGAAGCCGGGCTCGATGCGCGCAGCTCGGACTGGGTCATTCGCTATCTTGCTCCTCGGTAGGTGATTGACGCCTCGACGGGGACGAAGCGATCGGTCGCCCGGTGAACGCGGAGCCTCTTCGGGCAGCCCCAGGCAGAGGGCTCTGGCTAGGAGGCCTGGTTGAGACGGTCCTCGAGCGCGTTGAGCTCATCGGCGACGGTCTGGGGAACGTGGGATCCGAAGGTTGCGAAGTACTCGCGGATGAGGGGAACCTCCGCCTTCCACTCCTCGATGTTCACGCGTAACAGCTCCGCCATGTCATCAGAGGAGACGTCGAGACCCTCGGTGCTGATCGATCCGGGAGCGGGGATGTTGCCGATCGGTGTGGCGATGGCCTCTCCGCGCCCGGCGCAGCGCTCGAAGATCCATTCGAGCACGCGCGAGTTCTCGCCGAAGCCCGGCCAGAGGAACTTGCCCTCCGCGCTCTTTCGGAACCAGTGGACGTAGAAGACCTTGGGGAGCTTGTCCTCGTCGACGCGGTCGGCGAACGAGAGCCAGTGCGCCCAGTAGTCGGCCATGTTGTAGCCACAGAACGGAAGCATCGCGAACGGGTCACGCCGCAGGTTGCCGACGGCACCCGCTGCGGCTGCGGTGGTCTCTGACGACATCATCGACCCGAGGAAGACTCCATGGGACCAGTCGAATGCCTGGTTGACGAGGGGAATCGTCGCGGCTCGCCGTCCGCCGAACATGATCGCCGAGATCGGCACTCCCTCGGGGTCATCCCACTCCGGAGCGATCGCCGGGTCCTGGCTCGCGTACGCGGTGAAGCGCGAGTTCGGGTGCGCGGCAGGCGTCGTCGACTCGGGAGTCCAGTCGGCCCCGGTCCAGTCGATGAGGTGCGCGGGCGGCTCCTTCGTGAGCCCCTCCCACCAGACGTCGCCGTCGTCGGTGAGCGCGGTGTTGGTGAAGATCGTGTTCGCACCGAGCGTGAGGATCGCGTTCGGGTTGGTCTCCATGTTGGTTCCCGGCGCGACGCCGAAGAATCCGTACTCGGGGTTGATCGCGCGCAACATGCCATCCGCGCCGATCTTCATCCAGCAGATGTCGTCGCCGATCGTCTCGACCTTCCATCCCGGGAGCGTCGGCACGAGCATCGCGAGATTCGTCTTGCCACAGGCCGAGGGGAAGGCTCCGGTGATGTAGCGGACCTCGCCCTTTGGCGAGGTGAGCTTCAAGATCAGCATGTGCTCTGCGAGCCATCCCTCGTCGCGCGCCTGCGCCGACGCGATGCGAAGCGCAAGGCACTTCTTTCCGAGCAGCGCATTGCCGCCGTAACCGGATCCGAACGACCAGATCTCGCGCGTCTCGGGAAAGTGCGAGATATAGAGGTTGTCCGGGTTGCACGGCCAGGCGACGTCCTCCTCGCCCTCTGCGAGTGGCGCGCCGACCGAGTGGAGGCAGGGAATGAACTCGCCCTCGTCACCGAGCGCCTCGAGGACCGCGTTGCCCATGCGGGTCATGATCTTCAGGCTCACCGCGACATAGGGGGAGTCGGTGATCTCGACGCCGATCTTCGAGATCGGCGAGCCGAGCGGGCCCATCGAGAAGGGAACCACGTACATCGTCCGGCCGCGCATCGAACCCTCGAAGAGTCCGGTGAGGATCGACCGCATCTCGCCCGGCTCCATCCAGTTGTTGTTCGGTCCGGCGTCCTCT
>DAIDIA010000208.1 GCA_027459565.1 Acidimicrobiaceae bacterium
GATCAAGTTCTTCAACTGGATCGGCACGATGTGGCAGGGGAAGCTCGAGTTCACGACGGCGATGCTGTTCAGCGTCGGCTTCCTCGTCGTCTTCTTGTTCGGAGGCGTCACCGGGATCTTCCTCGCCGCCCCTCCGATCGACTTCGCGACACACGACACCTACTTCGTCATCGCGCACTTCCACGAGGTGCTGTTCGGCTCGGCGGTCTTCGGCGGTTTCGCCGGGCTCTACTACTGGTATCCGAAGATGACCGGGCGCATGATGCGCGAGAGCCTCGGCAAGACGAGCTTCTGGCTGATGTTCATCGGGTTCTGGGTGACCTTCTTGCCCCAGTACCTGCTGGGTCTCCGGGGCATGCCACGGCGCATCGCCGAGTACTCCGCGAGCACCGGCTGGGGCACTCTGAACCGGATCTCCACCATGGGCGCGTACCTCCTCTTCCTCTCGGTGGCGGTGATGGTCGTCAACTTCTACGTCTCGTGGCGCAGACCGATCCCCGCGCCAGACAACCCATGGGACGCAGGCACCCTCGAGTGGGGCACGACCTCGCCTCCGCCGCATCACAACTTCAATGCGATTCCGCCGATCCGTTCGGAGCGACCCGTGTGGGACTTCAACCATCCCGAGCACACGACCTTCGGGCACCATGATCTCGATCACGCCAGCGAGGAGCACACGCCGTGAAGGTCGAGTCGTACTTCTTGTTGTTCCTCTCGATCTTCGGCGGAGTCTTCGCGGCGATCTACTGGTTCGTCTCCAAGGAGACGAGCGGTTCGATCATGCTGCTCGCGACCTGTTTCCTCGGAGCCCTTCCCGGCGGGTACTACCTCTGGTGGTCGCGGCGGATGACCCCGCGCCCCGAGGACGACTCCACGGCGCTTCCGAGTTCGGGAGCGGGCACCGTCGGGTACTTTCCGAGCTCGAGCATCTGGCCGTTCGTGATCGGCATGGGCGCGCTGCTCGTCGGACTCTCGCTGATCTTCGGCCTGTGGAGCGCGGTCGTCGGCCTGACGATGGCGGTCTTCGCGGTTTTCGGGGTCATCGCGGAGAGCCGCCACGGGGGCATCTCGCGCCACTGAGACCGTCCGGGGCCCACGGATTGCTCCGGGACCTCGTGGTCGCGCGTCTGTCGGTCCCCTACCGGAGCCGTCGGGCGAAGCGGACGACGAAGGCCGCGAGCACGAGCATGCCGAGGATGAACGCGCCGAATCCGATGAAGAACCCGATCGAGGCGAGCATCATTTCGTCGGTGTGATCCGGACGAGCCCCTCCTGCGCGACGCTCGCGAGGAGATCACCGTTCCTCGCGTAGAGCGAGCCGTGCGAGAGCCCGCGGGCGCCGTAGGCGACGGGGCTGTTGAGGTCGTAGAAGACCCAGTCGTCGACGCGGAGCGGACGGTGGAACCACATGCAGTGATCGAGGCTCGCACCGAAGAACTCGGTGTCAAAGAGCGAGAGGCTGTGGCGCAAGAGGATTGTGCTGACGAGTGTGAGATCCGAGACGAAGGTCATGATCACGGCGTGCAGGAGGGGGTCGTCTGGCAGCGGCTCGGTCGTTCTGAACCACAGCTGCTCGCGCTCGATCGAACCCGGCTGGGCCCTCCATGGCACCTCGCCGACGAAACGGATGTCGAAGCCGTTGTTCTCGAGGTACGAGAGCGCCGGTCCATATCGCCGGTCGTCGGGGATCTCGAGGATCGGCAGCTCATCGGGGTCGAGCATCCCCGAGACGGCGTTCTGGTGCATCAGGCCGGGTTCATCGACGTGGAATGAGCACGCCGCATTGAAGATCGCCTTGCCGCGCTGGATGGCGACGACCCTCCGGGTGATGAACGAGCGTCCATCGCGGATCCGGTCGACCTCGTAGAGGATCGGAATCTCCGGGTCGCCCGGACGGAGGAAGTAGGCGTGCAGCGAATGGACCCGTCCCTGCTCGACGGTCCGCCCCGCGGCGACCAGGGCCTGGGCGGCCACCTGCCCTCCAAAGACGCGGGCCCGGCCGCCGAGGTTCTCTCCCCGGAAGATGTTGACCTCGATCGTCTCGAGATCGAGGAGGTCAAGAAAGCTCGCGATACCCTCGGACATAGTTGAGACGGTACAGTACTTATCCATGTCCTCTGAGTCACTGACGGTTTTTGAGCGCGCGCAGGCGTATCGCAAAACCGCAGAGTTCAGGCGGCTCTTTCGCTACTCGATGGTCTCAGTCATCACGACCATCTTCGCCCTCGGACTGCTTGGACTCTTCTTCGGAGTCCTGAAGCTCGCCTCGGCTGCGATGTGCAACCTGCTCGCGACGGCGATCACCACGGTGCCCTCGTACTACCTCAACCGGGCGTGGGCGTGGGGCAAGACCGGCAAGTCCCATCTCACCAAGGAGATCATCCCGTTCTGGGTCGTGGCGATCGTCAGCGCCGCGCTCTCGACCCTCGTCGTGCATCTCTCGGCAACGGCCGCGCACCACGTCACGCACTCGCACGCGCTGTTGACCCTCGTCGTCGAGGCGGCCAACTTCACGACGTACGGCGTCCTGTGGGTGAGCAAGTTCTGGCTGTTCAACAAGGTGCTCTTCAAGCACCCGCACCAGCACGCACGCGGTTCGCACGCGAAGGCGACCGAGACGGTCGTCGCCGAAGGTGCGGCCCAGCACGTCGCGCACTAGCGCCCCGTAGTCTCTGACCCATCCCCTCGCGGGTTGAACTGTTCGACGAGCCTCTCCGCGACTTCTTGCGCGTGCGCAATGCACGATGGGATCCCGATGCCGTGATACGCCGCACCGACGAGACCGATGCCGGTCTCCTTTGCGATTGCGTCGATGCGCCGCACGCGTTCCGCGTGGCCGGCACCGTACTGGGGGAACGACCGCGGCCAGCGCTTGACGACGACCTCGAGCGGCTCGGCGGTGATACCGAGCACCTGGGCGATCTCCTCTCTGATCGCGAGGACCAGCTCGTCGTCGCCCATCGTCGCAACCCGCTGGTCACCGTGTCGTCCCGCCGAGGCGCGTACGACCACCTCGTCGCGAACAGCCGATCGCGGCCACTTCGTCGATGTGAACGAGGTCGCCGTCGTGAGCATCCTCGCGTCGCGCGCGACGAGTACGCCACTTCCGGGCAGGAGCACAGCTGAGGAGGTTGCGTCGCCGGTGGCGATCTCTTGGTCCTTGAGACTTTGAAGTTCATGCGCGACCTTGCGCGGGATGTCGTCTCTTTGCCACGCGAAGGTCGCGGTTGCGACTCCTGCGTATTCGATCGCGCGGAGTTCGCGAGCGAGTTCGGGCGAGAGCGTGGCAACGAGATCCGCGCTGGTGAAGGCGGGTGTCGCAAGGATGACCGCATCGGCCATGCGCAACCCGGAGTCGCACTCGAGCACGAACGCGCCAGACGCGCCGCGCGAGAGCGCGAGTACGGATTCGCCACAGACGATCTTCGTCCCGTGGCCCCTGAGAGCATCGGCGAGCGCGTCGACCATCGTCGACATCCCGCCGCGCAGGCCACGAAAGATCGAGCCGGAGGAATCTGAGGGAGCATCCCCGCGGTGTCGCAGGGCGCGCATCACGCTCGGCTGATCGACGATCTGGTCAAAGATCGTCGGCATCGCCGAGGAGAACGAGAGCTTCGCGACATCGCTCGCATTGATTCCCCCGATCAAGGGGTCGATCAGGCTCGAGACGACCATCGGCCCGAACCGCGCCGAGAGGATCTCGCCGACCGTCGGATCCGCCCGCCCGGCGCGCACCTCCTCGGCAAGCGCGCGCGTCACGAGCGGATGTCTCGCGAACCGGTCGCGGAGCACGCGCAGCACGCCCCAGGGGCTGACGACGTGCGAGCGATAGAGCGCACCGACATCGGTGGGAATGCCGAAGACGAGCCTTTCGGGAAATGCGCGCAGATGTCCTCGCGCGTAGATCGCGGCGCTCCTCGAGCTTGGCTCGATGAGATCGGGGCCGAGTCCGAGCTCCTCGCAGAGCGCAAGCCCGGCGCGATTGCGCACAATGAACGCGTCCGGGCCAAGGTCGAGCGGACGCGAGCGGAACGTCGTCGTCTCGATCTTGCCCCCGAGGCGATCGGTCGATTCGAGGACCGTCACGTCGGCGACACCGCGGAGCGTCCACGCGCTCGCCAGTCCGGAGATGCCACCTCCGACGACGAGCACGGTCGGCCGGGTCACCGCGGTTCCTCGATCCCCGAGAGCTCTTTTCGCGCGGTGATGACGCGACGCGCGAGGAGGTCGGCGATGCGCGCGTCGTCATTGAGCGAACGGGTCCTGGCGAAGTGGAGTCCGAGTTCTCGTGCCCGTGCGCTCGCCTCGATGTCGAGGTCATAGAGCACCTCGAGATGATCCGAGGTGAATCCTGCCGGGCAGACAAGGACGCCATCGAATCCCTCGGCCTCGAGTTCGCCGAGGAGCACGAGGAGGTCGGGACCGAGCCAGGGTTCGGGCGTGCGCCCCGCGCTCTGCCAGCCGGTGCGGTAGTGGCGAAGCCCGGCGCGCTCTGCCACGAGACGGGCCGTCTCCGCGAGCTCGTCGGGGTAGGGGTCGTTGCGTTCGAGGATGCGCGTGGGGAGGCTGTGCGCACTGAAGACCACCTCGAAGTTGGCGGCGTCCGCGCCGATGACGCCGATCGCCTCATCGAGGCGTTCACAGAGCGCCTCGATGAGTGCCGCGTCGTCTCCCCAGCGTTCGATGAACACCGATTCCAGTCGGTGTGCGGTGGCGGCGACGCGGGCGCGCTCGATGTACTCCCCGACGCTCAGCACCGAGTAGTGGGGCGCGAGGACGAGACCGATGACCGCGGTGAATCCCTGCGCGGCGATCTCGGCGACCTGTGACTCGATCCTTGGCACGGAGTGCTTTGTCGCATAGAAGACGTGGAAATCCCCCGGAGCGCGTCGGTCGAGTGCGCGCTGGATGCCCGCGACCTGCGACCGGGTGCGCTCATTGAGTGGGGAGATCCCGCCGATCGCCTGGTACCGGCGCTCGAGGTCCGCGAGCTGCTCGGGTGTCGGTGCCCGTCCGCGTCGGACATCGGTGTAGAACGCGAGGATGTCATCGGGGCCCGCGGGAGTCCCGTAGGCCATCGCGAGCACCGCGGTGGTCACTGTCGTCCGTCCGGGTCCCAGCTGTGGATGTATTCGACGAGTCGGGCAAGCACATCGGGGTCGGTCTCGGGGAGTACGCCGTGGCCGAGGTTGAAGATGTGCCCGCCGTGGCGCGCACCCTCTCTGAGGATGTGCTCAGTCTCGCGCCGCGCGGGTTCGTATCCGGCGACGACCAGCGCGGGATCGAGGTTGCCCTGGAGCGCGTGGTGGCGTCCGATGCGCGCCGAGGCATCGGTCAACGAGGTGCGCCAGTCGACGCCCACCACGTCGGCTCCCGCGTCTGCCATGAGATCGAGGAGCTCTCCGGTGCCGACTCCGAAGTGGATGCGCGCACATCCGGTGGCGCCGACCGCCGCGAGGACGCGCGCCGTCGCGGGTTTGACGAAGTAGCTGTAGTCGCGCCGGCTGAGCGACCCTGCCCAGCTGTCGAACAGCTGGATCGCGTCCGCACCGGCCTCGATCTGCGAGACGAGCGAGGCGATCGCAAGGTCGGCGAGTCGGTCCATGAGGGCAAACCATGTCGGCTCGTCGGTGTGCATGAGTGCCTTGGTGTGGGTGAAGTTCCGGCTCGGTCCGCCCTCGATCAGATAGCTGGCGACGGTGAACGGAGCGCCGGCAAATCCGATGAGTGGCACGTCGAGGGCGCGTTTGAGCGTCCTGATCGTCTCGATCACGTAGGGGGTGTCGATCTCGGGTTCGATCGGTCGCAGCCGCGCGATGTCGCTGGCGCTGCGGAACGGCTCGGCGATGACGGGGCCGCGCCCGGGAACGATCTCGACCCCGATACCGATCGCGGCGGCAGGGGTGACGATATCGGAGAACAGGATCGCGGCGTCGACGCCGTAGCGTCGCACGGGCTGGAGCGTGATCTCGCAGGCGAGTTCGGGGTTCTTGATCGCATCGAGGATGGACGCGCTCGCACGAATCGCCCGGTACTCGGGAAGGGACCGTCCGGCCTGGCGCATGAACCAGACCGGTACATGATCGACCGGCTCGCAGCGGCAGGCATTGAGAAAGGGTGAGACGGATTTTTCCACGACTAGACGCTAATGCTTGCGTCCGCGCATCTCTGTGCTCTCCGAGTCCTGCTGGGACTCGTTTGGCCAAGAGGGGTCGCGTTCGACTAAGAAATATGGCGTGACCGACACGACCCTCAGCGTGCCATCTGCCAAATCGCCATCGGCCCCACCTGTTCAGCGACCACAGCTCCTCGCCGTCGGTGTGATGATCTGGCTCGGTTCCGAGTTCATGTTCTTCAGCGGTCTCTTCGCAGCCTTCTTCACGATCCGTTCCAATGCGCCGGTCTGGCCCCCCGCGGGAACGAAACTCGATACCTATCAGGCGCTGGTGTTCACGATCGTCCTGTTGGCATCGAGCCCAACGATGCAGTTCGGTGTGTGGGCAGCAGAGCACGGGAACCGCAAGAAGGCGCGTGCGTGGATCTGGTGCACGCTGGCGCTCGGTGCGGCATTTCTCGGGAACCAGGCCTATGAGTGGAAGACACTTCCGTTCCGGCCACACACCAACGCGTATGGTTCGCTCTTCT
>DAIDIA010000209.1 GCA_027459565.1 Acidimicrobiaceae bacterium
CACGGTTCCGATGTCACGTTCGATCTCAAAACCGGTGAGACGGAGATCCACCATCAGGAAGCAGAACCCTGGAAGGTGACTCTCGTCGAGACTGGCGAGACCACCCAAACGGGCGGGAGAATCAAGCGGGTCGCGCAGTTCCTTGGCGATGAGGATTTTGCCATGACCTATGGCGACGCCGTAGGACAGATCGACCTTGCGGCCCTCATGGCATTTCACAAGCAGCAGGGTAAAAAGGCAACAGTGACCGCCGTGAAACCCCCCGCCCGATTTGGCGCACTTGAGACCGACGGAACGCTCGTGACGCATTTCCAGGAAAAGCCAGTGGGCAGCGAGGCGTGGATCAATGGAGGATTCTTCGTCTTGTCTCCATCGGTCCTTGAATACATCGACAACGACGCAACCCTCTGGGAGCGAGAGCCTCTTGAGCGTCTTGCCGCGGAGGGGGAGATTGCAGCCTTCCACCACCATGGATTCTGGCAGGCAATGGACACGCTTCGCGACAGGAACTATCTCGAGGAACTCTGGGCGTCAGGCAAGGCTCCGTGGAAGATTCCGGAATGACGCAGTCTGAGTCCGGGCGACTGTCCGCGGTCCTCGAACGCTCCTATCGCGGGAGACGGGTCTTTGTCACCGGACACAACGGATTCGTGGGGACATGGCTCTCGAGCATATTGCTGCATGCCGGGGCGGAGGTTACGGGCTTCTCTTTGGACCCGTACCCGGGAGGTATCGCCGAACAACTGGATCTCGATAGTCTGTGTCAGGGGATCATCGGCGATATCCGTGACCCTCAGGCGCTCGGTGATGCGATCCGCAGGGGAAAACCGGAGGTGGTCTTTCACCTCGCGGCGCAGCCGTTGGTCCTTCCTTCATTCGATGACCCAATCGGAACATTCGCGACGAATGTAATGGGTACCGCGAACCTTCTCGAGGCTGTGCGCCATCAACAGAGTGTCGCGGCCTGCGTTGTTGTCACCAGCGACAAGTGTTATGCCACCGCGCCTCATGCGCACGCGGAGACCGACCCGCTGGGTGGGGACGATCCCTACTCCGCGAGCAAGGGTGCGGCCGAGATTGTCACCCATGCGTACCGGCATTCTTTCTTCCAGGGCTCCGGTCCTCCCGTTGGCTCCGCGCGGGCCGGAAATATTGTCGGTGGTGGGGACTGGGCGGAACATCGGATCGTTCCCGACTCCATTCGAGCCATTCGAAGTGGTGAACCCGTCCGTCTGAGACGTCCGAACGCGATCCGGCCCTGGCAGCACGTCGTCGATGCGGTCGTCGGGTACCTGCGGCTGGGGGACATGTTGGCGGTCCGGGGCGCGGAGTTTGCCGAGGGTTGGAACTTCGGACCGCATCCGGATGCCACTGTTTCGGTGCTCGAGTTGGTGAGCTCCCTGATCTCGCGATGGCGGGCGCTCGGTGGCTCCGCCGCGGATCCCGTGGTTGTCCGTGATCCCATCGTCGTCGAACGTGAGTTTCTGACGCTGTTGAGCTCGAAGGCCGAGGACCGACTCTGCTGGAGTCCCGCGCTCGACTTTGCCGCGGTGATTGACTGGACCGCCGAGTGGTACTTCGCGGCCGACACTGCCGAAGGGGCGAGAGCGGTGACGGCCTCCCAGATCGCGAAGATTCTCGATGCGCATTAACTGTGCGAGATTCCTGGACGTGATGATCCAACGGCCCTTTGTCGCGCGTCCCAAGACCGAAGCCCCGCGGGCATTGCTAGCGTTGGCATCCGATGCCTGAGCCAGTCGAAGAGACCCAACCCATTGCAACCTCCAAGGAACTCCGCGCGCAGATTCTCGAGCTCGTGCGTGAATTCGTCGCAGTCGAACGACGCGAGGAGATGCCGTTCACCCCGGGTCGGAGCGCGGTGCGCTATGCGGGACGGGTCTATGACGAGTCCGAGGTGCTCAAACTCGTCAATGCCTCGCTTGATTTCTGGCTGACCGATGGCCGATACGCCGCTCAGCTTGAGCGAGCGCTGACGAGATATCTCGGTGTCGGATTCTGCCGGCTGGTCAATTCGGGATCGTCGGCAAATCTGGTCGCCTTCTCCACGCTGACCTCGCCGAAGGTCGGGGCGAGGCGGGTCAACCGCGGCGACGAGATCATCACGCTCGCCGCGGGCTTTCCGACCACGGTCGCGCCGATGATCCAATACGGCGCGGTTCCGGTGTTCGTCGACGTGGAGCGAGCGACGGCAAACATCGATGTGACGATGCTCGAAGCGGCCGTGAGCGATCGGACCCGTGCGGTCATGATCGCCCACACACTTGGTAATCCCTTCGACATCGACGCAGTGCAGGCATTTTGCAACCGTCATGGACTGTGGCTCGTCGAGGACAACTGCGATGCGCTCGGTTCGAAGTACACCTCCCATGCGCATTCGGTGCCCGAGACACGGTTCACCGGAACCTTCGGCGACCTCGCGACGAGCAGCTTCTATCCTCCACATCACATGACCACCGGCGAGGGCGGTGCGGTTTACACCAACAGCGAGGAGCTCGACACGATCGCCGCGAGTTTCCGCGACTGGGGACGCGACTGCTACTGCAAGTCCGGCAAGGACAACACCTGCAAGCAGCGCTTCGAGCACCAACTGGGACAGCTGCCATTCGGGTATGACCACAAATACACCTATTCGCATTTCGGATACAACCTCAAGATGACGGACCTGCAGGCCTCGGTTGGCCTCGCACAGGTTGCAAAGCTCAACCAGTTCGGTCGGGCGCGCCGGCACAATTACTCCTACCTTCGCGCTAATCTCACGGGACTCGAGTCCGTGCTGGACTTCACCTCGGCGACCGAGAACGCCGATCCCAGCTGGTTCGGCTTCCTCATGACCGTCCGCGAGGAAGCACCGTTCGACCGCGCCGATATCGTCGGTGCACTCGAGCGGGCCCGGGTCCAGACTCGGATGCTCTTCGCCGGGAACCTGCTGATGCATCCCTGTTTCGATGAGCTCCGCGAGGGGACGACCGGATATCGGGTGGTCGGGGATCTGGCCGAGACCAATCGACTGATGGAGCGCGCATTCTGGATCGGGGTCTATCCCGGAATGAGCCGTGATCAGATGGACTACATGGTCGAGACCATCACGGCATTCTGCGAGTCGCGCGGCGTGCGCTAGACGTACTGATCAATTCGGCGCGACATCGACGGCGTCCGAGTTGGACGACTTAGAGTGTGCCCTCTCTCGCTGTTGGAGTGGGTGACCTCATCCGCTTGCGAAGTGGGACGCTCGTGGGATATTCGCGCAAGCTCCCGCGAACTCCGTTGCGAGGAGCTGGGATCCAACTGCGCCGGTCGGCACTCTCCGTGTCTGGGAATGAATCTCTTGATCGAATCCGCGTTGATACGGCCTCCGATCGATAGGATCCATCTACATTGGCGGTCGCAGTTCGGATTGCCGCCGCAAATTGCTCGACCGGGCAAAGCTCTGGAATCGCGCGCCAAGAATGGCCGCGCGTTCACGTGCGATACGTTGTCTGCGCCGATCTTCGGCCTCCCGCGCACGGCTGTTCGTGTCGGCTCGAGGTCAGGTCTCGTCACCTTCGCCAAGTGATTAAAGAGTGCAATGGCGGTACGAAGGTCACAGGTCCGATCGAGAGTATGTGCTGTCCCGATCACATTCTCGCAGCTGTGGTCTTGGCTCGCTGCCCACTTTCTGGCGGTCGACGCCACCGGTGAACCAGGGATTCACGACAAGTTACGGAATCAGCGCGGAGTGAGTGATCCAATCGTCGCGCCTCAGCGTGAACCGCGACCCATGGGACCTGCCATTCGCGAATCTTGAACTGAGGAATGGTCCGAAGTCGGATCCTGCCATCGTCGCAAAGCGCAGTGGCGACAAACAAAATCGTGATCTCTGGCGGGTATCGACTGATGGTGCATTTTGTTGGATCTGCATTCGGATTCGCTGGTGAACACGTGGAAATCCCCGGGGTGATCTGGGCGGCCTGCCCCAACAATCTCGATCGAACGGAGGTACAAAATCTGCCCTGACATAATATGAGGGGAACTTCTCGCAGCCTCGATATCACTGACGATCGGAACATTGCCATGGCAATCCACGTGTGCACCATCATCGCTCGCAATTATCTGGCGTCCGCGCGAGTGCTTTTTGAGTCACTTGTCGAATCAAATCCCGGGAGCACCTTCTCCGTTTTGATCATCGACGACAAGTCCAACGCGATTGTCTCGGGTGCTGACGGTTTTGAGGTCGTCCATCTGCGTGACATCGGGATCGACGATTTCGAACTCGCGGAGATGACCGCGATCTACAACGTCACTGAACTGGCCACCGCGGTGAAACCCGGGCTGATGCACACGCTGATCGATCGATGGTCGGAGCCGGTGATCTACCTCGACCCTGACATCATGGTCTTTCGACCACTCGATCGGGTTGAAGAGCTGGCGCGAACGCACCAGATGGTCATCACTCCACACTCCTCGGTGCCGATTCCACGCGATCACAAGCGGATCTCTGAGAGCGAGATCCTCGCGGCGGGAATCTACAATCTGGGATTCATCGCGGTCGGCGTCGACGGCATTCCCTTCCTCCAGTTCTGGAAGGAGCGACTCCGGAGGGAGTGCATCTCCGCGCCGGAGAGCATGCGGTTTGTCGATCAGCGTTGGGTCGACTTCGCACCGGCGATGTTCGATGCCTACATTTTGAAGGAGGCGACGTACAACGTCGCCTACTGGAACCTCCATGGCAGGAGTTTTTCCGTCGATTCCGAGAGCGGACGGTTCTTAGTCGATGGCCAGGAGATCCATTTCTTCCATTTCAGCGGGTATAACCCGCTTGTCCCGGAGCTGCTCAGCAAGTATCAGGGCGGAGAGGCCCGGATCCTTTTCTCGGACCAGCCAGATCTCAAGACGATCTGCGATCTGTATGGGGCCAAGCTGCTCGCAGCCGACTATGTGAAGTGTCTCAAGCAGGACTACGCGTACAAGACGCTCGACAACGGTATCGAATACGACGGCGTGATGCGTCGGGTATATCGCGAGGCGCTCTTTCAGGCGGAGGAGGAAGATGGGCCGCAACCTCCGAATCCATTCGTCAGCGCGGACGCGTTCCTCTTGTGGTTGAACTCACCCTCTGAGGACGGATTCGTCTCGCGATATCTGGAGTTGCTCTACAACATCCGCGAAGACCTCCAGCGGGTCTTTCCCAACGCCGAGGGTTCGGGACTGCCGAACCTGCTGGCTTGGGCCTGGGGCGAGGCTGCGAAGGGAAAGTTCGAGCGTCGGCTCATACCCTCTGGCATCCAGGAGGAGGCCAACCCGCACGACGGGCCTCCCATCGCTTTCTCGGGATCGAGGTTCGGAATCCAGATAGCAGGTCACTTCAGGGCCGAGATGGGCGTCGGGGAGCTTGGACGCAATACCGTCAAGGCTGTCGTCGCCTCGGGCATTCCGTTTTCAACCTATATCGATACCGATGTGGTCCATCGTCAGAACTTCGAGTTCGAAGCGAGCAGCGAGATTCCCCACGCGGTGAATATCGTGAACATGAACGCCGACGCAATGGTGCACTTTGCCTACCGTATGGGCTCGGACTACTTCAAGGATCGCTACACGATCGGGGTTTGGGCCTGGGAACTCGAGGAGTTTCCCGACGAGTTCGACGAGTCTTTTCAATATGTCGACGAGATCTGGGCGTGCAGCGCGTTCACGCGCGATGCGATTGCCGCTAAGGGGTTGAAGCCGGTCTACAAACTCCCGGTGACCGTCGAGGTGGCAGAGGTCGATGAGGTCTTTGACCGCTCGAAGTTCGACATCCCGGATGGATTCGTGTTCCTGTTCTGTTTTGACCTTTTGAGCATCTTCGAACGCAAGAATCCGCTCGCGCTCATCGAGGCCTTCACGAGTGCGTTCGCACCGAACGAGGGACCGACGCTCGTCATCAAAGCGTTGAACGGAGACAAACGGCTTGCGGACCTCGAGAAGATCAGGATCATGGCACGTGGTCGGTCCGACATCGTCGTTTTGACCAAATACCTCGACTACGCGGACAACATCGGGCTCTTCAAGACCGCGGACTGCTACGTCTCGCTCCACCGGAGCGAGGGACTGGGGCTGACGATCGCGGAGGCAATGGCACTCGGAAAACCGGTGATCGCCACCGCGTATTCGGGGAATATGGATTTCATGGATGAG
>DAIDIA010000210.1 GCA_027459565.1 Acidimicrobiaceae bacterium
ATAGAGCCCCGAGGGAACGAGGATCCGTGATCGCGCCGGAACGCTGATCGTCGAGGGATCAAGGTGCTCCCACACCACCCCTGTGTAGCGTCGCCAAGCGGGAACCACCTCAGCGGTTCCTGCCACAATGGCATGCATCGCCACGTGCGCACGATCGAAGCGCTCGCCGCGCACGCCGAAAAGGTGCATCAGTTGCACCGGCGTCATCGTCGCGAGCGCATGGCCGAGGGAATCGCGCACCCTCTCGCGAGCTGGCGCGAGCTGGCGCGCGAAGTCGTCTCTGCGAACAAGGGGCCCACCACCCGGGGCCTTGCTCTCGGAGGGGGGAAGGAGGATCATGGCCGGCAGGGACATTCCGATACCGTAGTGGCACCCTCGCCGATCACTCGGTTCCCTGAGGAACGGGGACATGGCCCTATATTGAGAGCCGAATCCGACGAGGCGTCTTGGGGGCATGGTGTCTGAGTCAATCGCTGCATTGACCGACCACGGCATCAGGAGACGTCACCGACTCGTCAAGGTCGCATTCGCCGTCGGAGTCTTTGTCATCCTCGGCATCACGTCGTACCACAGCGTCGGCGGCAACTCCGACGGAGCGACGATCGTGCTCGAGGGCCAGTCACTCGCGCGCGGCCACCTCCTCTTGCATGGCTGGATCCTCTCCCAGGACTCTTTCTGGACTGTCGACGCCCTCTTCTACGGTCTGTTCGTACGGGTCTTCGGCGTTCACGCCTGGATGCTCCACCTTGTCCCAGCCTTCATCGCAACGCTGATCGTCCTCGTCGCGTGTCATCTCGCGACAACGCGCAACGGCGACTACTCGAGGCGCATCGCGCTCATCATCGTCACGCTCGGCCTCGTCTTTCCCGTGTCGGCCTGGGCGCAGTTCTATCTCGCCGGGCCATACCATCTCGGCACCACGCTCTACTGCCTGGCGGCGTTCGCGCTCGTCACCGGCGAACAACGCCCGATCCGCTACCTCGTTGCCGCGCTGTTGCTGAGTGCCGGAATACTCGGCGACCTCCAGACGCTCTCGCTCGGAGTGCTGCCGATCGCGGCGGCCGGACTGGTCGCGATGGTGCGCGCGTGGAGCCTGCGTGCGGGCGCAGGTCGCGTGGCCGTCGCCGCAGCGTCGGGTGTGCTTGCCATTGGTACGCGCGAGGTTGCCGACAGGCTCGGTGCCTTCACCCTGGCTCCTGCAAGGACGCCGAACACCCTCTCGCTCTCGCTTTCGAATGTCGTCCCGGGTCTGCATTACGCGACGTACCTGCTGGGCGCAACAACCGGACCATTTGGGAACTCCCCCATCCCCTCGGTACTCAACCTCGCGCATCTCGCGGAGGTCGTGTTCGTCGCGCTCGGCGCGCTCGTTGCACTTTTCGCACTGTTGCGCGGACTGGTGACGAAACCACCGGCCGATGACGACCGTCACTGGGAGCTCGATGACCTGTTGGTCATCGCCATGCTCGGATCACTCGGAACGTACGCCTACCTCGCCACCACGGGATCCGATGCCGAGGCGCGCTACCTCTCCTCGGGACTGATCTTCGCGATCATCCTCTGTGCCCGGGTGTTCAGTCGGCCGCTAGTGACAAGATCACGCCTTCGGCGACCGCTCGGGACCGTTGGGGCGATCGTCGCACTGGCGATCGTCGCGGGTGGCGGGTACACGGTCTCCGCGCCCGCCCCCCCGCAGCAGATCAATGCGCTCGTCGCGCTCTTGGAGGCGCGCCACCTCACCGATGGGCTCGGCGGGTACTGGAGCGCGTCCATCACCACGGTGTTGAGCGATGACGCGATCCGCGTGCGACCGGTCATCACCGGTCCCACCGGGTCGATCGAGCGCTACGCGAGACAGTCGCTCGATAGCTGGTATGTGAGTCCGGCGACCAACTTCCTCGTCTACAACGCGGACGTCAACATCGATGCGATCACCCGTGCGAGTGCGCGAGCCACGTTCGGGCCGGCGCGACACGTCTATGCCGTCGGCCCCTGGCGGGTGCTCGTCTACGCACACACGATCCACGTCGGCAAGATCGGATACTCCGCGTGAGACCGAGACCGATCCGCCGAGTCCCCGAACGAACGACGCGCGATCGCCACGGAGGGTCTCACGACGCAGTCGCGTCGCACACCACGACACGAGCCTCCGCCGTTGCCTCCCCATTCCGGCAGGGGGGCTGGTCCGACCGAGACGAACAGGGACTTCGCGATTGTCTCGGGAACGCTGCGGTGTTCTAGGCTTCGGGCACTTATTTCTTCGCACCGAGAGGTCGCCACATGGAGACGAAACCCATCATCATCAACGGAGGCGGAATCGGGGGACTCACCCTCGCACTCGACCTTCATCGACTTGGCATTGAATGCCACGTCTACGAGGCCGTGCGCGAGATCAAGCCTCTCGGGGTCGGAATCTCGATCCTGCCCCACGCCTCGAAGATCCTGAGCGACCTCGATGTCGTCGACGCACTGCTCGAGAAGTGCCTCATCGCCCTCGAGTCCGTGTACTACAACCGCTTCGGCCAGTTCGTCTACTCCGAGCCGATCGGTGCGGCCGACGGCGTCGCGTGGCCACAGCTCTCGATCCACCGGGCAGACATCTACGACGTGCTCTATGAGAAGGCAACCGAGCGCCTCGGTGCGGACCACATCCACCTCGGACACCGACTAACGAGGTTCGAACAGGACGCCGAGGGCGTCACGGCCTTCTACGACGTGACCGACGCGTCGGGGTCGACGAGCAAGGCGGAGATCCGTGGGCCGATCATGATTGGATCCGACGGCATTCACTCGGTGGTGCGCAAGCAGCTCAACCCGACCGAGGGAGCTCCGCTCTACCAGGGATACAACATGTTCCGCGGCATCACCTACGCGAAGCCCTTCCTCACGGGATCGTCGATGCTGCGCATCGGCTGGTACACGAGCGGCAAGCTGACGATCTACCCCTGCCGCCAGGCCAATGCCGAAGGACTCCAGGCGATGAACTGGATCGCCGCGGTCGAGAGCGACAAGCACCTCGAGCGCGACTGGGGCAAGGCGGGAAAGCTCGAGGACTTCATCGATGTCTTCGCCGACTGGAAGTTCGACTTCCTCGACGTGCCGAAGATCTTCGAGGACGCCTCGACACTGCTCGAGTATCCGATGGTCGATCAGGAGCCGCTGGAGCGGTGGACAGAGGGACGCGTCACGCTGCTCGGAGACGCCGCGCATCCGATGGTGCCGCGCGGCTCGAAC
>DAIDIA010000211.1 GCA_027459565.1 Acidimicrobiaceae bacterium
CGAGCGCGATCCGATCCCCCGCGCGCTCGATCACCGCAACCTCCGGCTGGGCATGCGCGTTCCTGGTCGCCGTGGCGCGCCAGGTCAGTTCGGAGAGCAACGGCACGAGGACCGCCGCGACCGCGAGCAACAAGACGACCGAGAGGCGCGCGCGCCGCAAGATGACGACCGAGAGGAGACGGCGTCGGTGCACGAGATAGAGCGAGGCCACAGCCGCGGCGCCGACCAGGTACGGCACCAGCGAGAGTGTCCCCCATTCGCGGTAGTCCGCGGTTCCCGCGTAGATGCTGTTGAGACCGGCGAAGAGAGCGGCGAGGGTGTAGACGATCAGGTCCTGGATGAGATTGGGAAGCGCACAGATCGCCCTCCAGAGTGACACTGCCAGATCTTGCACGTCGTCATGCTAGCCAGCAGGCAGTTGGCCACCGGGTACCGGAGACGCGAAACCCCCCCGTCCGTTTGACGCCGGACGCGAAACACCCCTGGTCCAAAACGGACCAGGGGTGTCGATCGTCTGATGCGCGCGCGGCGCGGCGGATCAGCGGTTCGGCTGGGGGGTGTAACGCAGGTAGGGCTTGACCGTCTTGAAACCCTTGGGGAATTTCGCGGTCGCCTCCTCGTCACTCAGACCGACGCCGACGATGACGTCGTCGCCATCCTTCCAATTCACCGGAGTCGCGATCGAGTACTGGGACGAAAGCTGGAGGGAATCGAGCACACGCAAGATCTCGAGGAAGTTGCGCCCCGTGCTCGCGGGATAGGTGATCGTCAGCTTGATCTTCTTGTCCGGACCGATGATGAACACCGATCGCACGGTCATCGTGTCGCTCGCGTTCGGGTGGATGATTCCATAGAGGTTGGCGACATTGGCCCCCTTGTCACCTATAAGTGGGAAGTTCAGCTCGTAGCCGGTCGCATCCTTGATGTCGCTCGCCCAGTTCCCGTGAGAATCGACGGGATCGACCGACAGGCCGAGCACCTTGGTGTTTCGCCGGTCGAACTCGCTCTTGAGACGGGCGACCTCGCCGAGCTCCGTTGTGCACACGGGAGTGAAGTCCTTCGGGTGCGAGAAGATCACGCCCCAGCCATCGCCGAGGTAGGCGTAAAGGTTGATCGTCCCCTGGGTTGTCTCGGCCGTGAAATCCGGGGCCGCATCGCCGAGTTGCAGTGCCATAGTGCTCTCCTCTTGCTAGACCAATCGAGTGCCGTCGAGTATACCGAGGGTCCTGTCAATTGTCGACCTGCGAAGTCGGAATTAGAACGGGGGACGATGGCGCTGGGACGGTGCATCGATCGGCGTCGAAATCCTCACTAGATTCGCAGTGCCGCGATCTGCATGCACCATCGCCAACGGCTCCCAAGCTCTCCCGATGGACACCCCGGTGACACTCCGAAAGGCAGTCATATGTTCGCAACGACAGTCCAGCTGCCGGGGATCCTCGCCCACCTCGGCCCGACGCTCGACCGCTACGGGTACCTCGCCGTGGGTGGGTTCATCTTCCTCGAGGACTTTGGCGTTCCCGTTCCCGGCGAGACGATTCTCCTCGCTGCCGCCGTCTACGCGGGCGCCGGGGTGCTCAACCCGGTGCTCGTCGGCATCATCGCGGTGGTCGCCGCGATCTTGGGAGACAACGTCGGATTTGCGATCGGTCACCTCGCGGAGCGCAAGCTGATCCTCAAATACGGCCGTTTCGTCTTCATCACCCCCGAGCGCCTCGAGCGCGCGGAGAAATTCTTCGAACACCGTGGTGGCCGGGTGATCATCATCGCCCGATTCGTCGAGGGACTGCGCCAGGCGAACGGCATCATCGCCGGACTGACCGGGATGCACTGGCTCCGGTTCCTCATGTACAACGCCATCGGCGCGGTGCTGTGGGTAGGATGCTGGCTGACGATCGGTGTCACGGCCGGTGACCACCTCACGACGATCTACCACGAGATCACGCGGTACTCGCTTATCGCCGTCGGTGTGGCCGTCGTCGCGCTGATCGCCTATGTGCTCATGCGCCGCGCGAGGCGCCAGCGGCTCGCGGATGAATCTTCGGTGGGCGGACCAACCGGCAAATGAGCTTTCCGAACTAGCGTGGGACCAATGTCTGACGCAACAACCGGGACTGGCCCGACCGCCGGACGATCGCACGCACCCGGATCTCGCGACCCCCGTCCGTCGCCCGACGCGCAATTGGGCCGAGATGGTCGCCGCCTCTTGCCTGGCACGCATGGTGACCGCTGGGCGCTCCTCGTCCTGGTGGCCCTTCCCCTCCTCCTCTATGGCATTCCCGCAATGACGGGCCATCTCGTCGTGCCCGGCGATGACCTCAACCAGAACCTTCCACTACGCATCCTCTCGGGCACCTTCTGGCGCGCCGGACGTCTGCCGGCCTGGAATCCGCTGATCTGGTCGGGGACGCCGCTGCTCGGCGGGTGGAATGCCGGTTCGATCTTTCCCGGGACGCTTCTGTTCACCTTCTTGCCAGTGGCTCTCGCGTGGACGATCAATCTCGCCTTCGCGCCAGCGGCCGCCGCGGCGGGCGTCTATCTCCTCCTCCGGCGCTTTCGCGTCGGCGAGCCGGCCGCTTTGCTCGGGGGACTGGTCTTTGCCTACACGGGATTCATGGCCGGCCAGATCGTTCACATCGGTCTCATCGAGGGCACCGCCTTCACGCCATGGATGCTGCTCGCATGCGACGTCCTCTTCCGCCCGGACAGCAGGGACACCAGGCAGAGGATCGATGCGAGCGAACTGTTCTCGGGTCATGGGCTGTTGTGGATCATCGTGCTTGGAACCGCGATCGCGGGAACGGTCCTCGCGGGAGACCCGCGGGCCATCTCGAGCGCCCTCGTTGCCGGTGTCATCTACATCGTCGCGCTCGCGCTGCGCAAGGACGCGCGGCGCCTCGCCGGATCGATCTCGGTGGTGCTCGCCACAGTCCTCGGTGCGCTCATCGCCAGTGCCCAGCTGCTTCCGGGACTCTCCTTCTTGCACGCGTCACAACGCGGAACCACGGCGCTGAGCTTCTTCAGCGCCGGCTCCATCCCAAAGCGCGAGTTCTTCGCCCTCATATTCCTGCCGTTCTCCCTCGGTGCGAACGGCAACTTCGGAATGCCCGTGTACAGCGGATCTTTCAACCTGCCAGAGCTGACTATCAGTGGCGGCTTCCTCGCGCTCGTCGCATCCTGCGCCCTCTTGCCCGAGACCTTCGAGCGTTTCAAGCGCCGGCTGTCAAGACTCTCCAACGCAGACAGCGACGATCCCCGACGACAGCTCGGGGTCTGGTACCTCTTCGCGGTCATCGGCGCCGTGCTCGCGATGGGCACGAACCTTCCGACGGGTGGCCTCATCGTCCATCTCCCCTTCTACGGGAACGAGCGCCTCCAGAACCGCAATGCGGTCCTCGTCGATCTCGCGTTCGCGGTCTTCGTCGGCGTCTTCGT